>NZ_AKZL01000009.1:0-88640 GCF_000282755.1 Shewanella sp. POL2 | reverse complement strand
CTCAACAGAGGGCTTTTTGCTATTTGCAGGGGATGAATTAGAAGGCGTAACTGACGCGTGCTAACACTGTATCATCGTTTTGGAATACGCCATCGGAGACTTTTTGATCGCCACTTAAATCACTGCCAAGCCAAGCGAGTGAAAGGCCAAATCCCATTAACTCTGTCGAGACGCCAACGGAATAATCTGAATAACTATCAAAGCCTTCACCATCATCTAAGGCATCACCTACGTTGTAGCCGTAATGTAAATCGAGACTCCAGTTTTCAACAAACTCATAGGAGTAATTGATTTCGCCGTAGTGATAATCTAAATCGCTGCCACCGTAATCATTGGTATACCAATAGGCTACGCGAAAGCCGCTAAACTCGACGCCAGCCGTTACTTCGAAATAGCCGAGATCACTCTCGCCCGAATAGTTATAGCGGTTGAGGGTCACGTCGTAGCTGACGCTATCATTGATATCACCACCGTAGGCAACATAGAAGTCATACTCGATATCAGGACCGTTGTAACCTGGCTCGTCAAAGTCGACATTACTGGCCCAGGCGCCGACCGAAAATCCTGACTCAAAACTCCAATCGACACCGCCTTGAACCGCAGGATCGCCCGCGGTTTGCGAGATGCCACGGAAGCGATAATCGTTAGTTAAGCCAATTTCGCCAGATACTTCAGCGGCAGCTATGCCGGAAAATAAGCTGGTGGTCAACGCCAGTCCAGCCAGTTGTGCTAGCCGTTTTTTCTGTAGGTTGTTATTCACGGTATTTCTCCCATTTTCTTGATTGACACGGATGTACAACGTTCTTTTATGTTTTAAAACAAATTCGTACATCCGATTGTTTGCCAAACAACAGCCAAGGAAACTCCGTTGCTGTGACCTCATGGCGGTAAAGCTACATTACTTTAGCTTTGTTCATCGAGGTTAAACGCACCTCTATTTATGTGAGTTTTGTTCGAAGATGACGTACACCTTGCGGCAGGGGGTGACGACTTGCCACACACCTTGAAATCCCGCCGGAATGATAAAACGGTCACCGACGCTGAAGGTTTGAGACTGTCCTTCAAGATCGGTAATCACACTGGTTCCTTCGAGAATTTCACAATACTCATATTCAGTGTAGTTGATTTTCCAAGCGCCTGATTCGCTTTGCCAAATTCCGCTATGGAATTGATTGCAAGGGCTGGAATAATGATTTTGTAATTGCTGCTTCGGGTTGCCAGAGATTAATTTTTCATCAGCTAACTGGTAACTTTCCACGGGGGATTGTGCGCTGCCAAAGCGAATGATCGACCTGATGCTTATTGTCATATTGGCTCCCACCGATGTTATTTCATGGTTGGCATAACAAACTCGGCCTGAGTTTGCTTGCCTACAGGCCAGCGAGCTGTAATGGCTTTGCGTTTGGTATAAAAACGAACCCCATCAGGGCCATGCATATGCAGAGGACCAAAGAGCGAACGCTTCCAACCACCAAATGAATGGAAGGCCATAGGCACAGGAATAGGAACGTTTACGCCGACCATACCCACCTGCACATGGTGGCAAAAATGACGAGCAGCTTCACCGCTTTGGGTGAAAATGGCAGTGCCATTGCCAAATTCATGTTGGTTGATAAGCGCGAGTGCAGTGGGATAATCTTTAACGCGCACAATGGATAGTACTGGGCCAAAGATTTCTTCGCGATAGATCCGCATCTCCGGGGTGACGTTATCGAATAAGCAAGCTCCCAAGAAATAGCCCTGCTGATGGTCGGCAACGGTTAATTGTCGGCCATCGACTAATAAGGTTGCTCCTTCCCTAACTCCGGTTTCAACATAGTCAGTGACTTTGGCTAAGTGTTGTTTGGAAATAAGGGGGCCCATTTCCATCTCAGGGGTAAGGCCGTTGCCCACTTTTAAGTTTTGGATCTGCGGCAATAGTTTTTCCACTAACGCATCACCCACATCGCCCACCGCCAACACGACCGATATTGCCATACAACGCTCGCCCGCACTGCCGTAGGCTGCGCCCATCAGTGCACTTACCGCTTGATCTAAATCCGCATCCGGCATCAGTAACATATGGTTTTTTGCGCCGCCTAAGGCTTGTACTCGTTTACCGTGTTTGGATGCTGTGCTGTAGATATACTCGGCGATTGGCGTTGAACCGACAAAGCTAACGGCTTGCACATCTGGATGAGTGAGCAGGGTATCGACGGCCTCCTTATCGCCGTTGATTACGTTAAACACTCCATCGGGCAAGCCAGCTTGTTTAAGCAGCTCGGCAATTCGCATCACTGAACTTGGGTCTTTTTCTGAGGGTTTCATGATAAAGGTGTTACCGCAGGCAATCGCGATTGGGAACATCCACATGGGAACCATCACGGGGAAGTTAAAGGGCGCTATGCCTGCGACAACACCTAAAGCTTGATTAACGGACCAGGAGTCCACACCACCACCAACCTGTTGGGTATGTTCTCCTTTTAGCAAGTGTGGAATACCGCAGGCAAATTCGACGACTTCAAGGCCGCGGATAAGCTCACCCTTGGCATCATCAAGCACTTTGCCATGTTCTCGGGTGATGAGTTGTGCCAGCTCATCCATATGCTGCTCGACTAACGCTTTGAATTTAAAAAGTACACGAGCACGATTAAGGGGCGTTACCTGTGACCAAGTCTCAAAGGCAGATTTGGCGATGGCAATAGCGGCAGCGACTTCATCGCTACTGGCGAGGGAGACTTGACCTCGGCATTCGCCAGTGGCCGGTTCAAAAATTTCTTGGCTTCTTGTACTAGCTGGTGTGTGTTGGCCATTTACATAGTGTGTAATCTTAAACATAGCTAACCTATATTCCCCTGATTTATCAGCGTGTAATTTAAAAAAGAGTGAATCATCCAACGGCCTGTATCGCATCGCTAAGGCTGTTAACCATCTGGTCAATATGATGTTTTTCAACAATGAGTGGTGGAGACATGGCGATAATATCGCCCGTTGCCCGCACGAGTGTGCCTTGATGGAAACAACGCTCGAACACCCGATAACCGCGTTTGCCAATGCCTTCGCTATTGGGCGCAAGTTGGAAACCCGCGACCAATCCTGTGTTGCGAATATCAATCACATTGGGCAAACCTTTTAGGCTATGAACAGCCTCTTCAAAATAACGCTCAAGCTCGAAACTACGTTCAAACAACTGCTCATTTTCATAGATGGAGAGTGTGGCGAGTGCTGCTGCAGCGGCGACTGGATGGCCTGAGTAGGTATAACCGTGGAAAAATTCAATCAGTTCTGCCGGCCCTTGCATACAGGTATCGTGAATAAAATCCTGCACAAACACTGCGCCCATTGGGATTGCGCCATTATTGATAGCCTTGGCCGTGGTGATCATGTCGGGGATAACGCCCCAGCGCTGACTAGCGAATGCGGCACCGACTCGGCCAAATGCGGTAATCACCTCATCAAAAATCAACAGGATGCCGTATTTTTGGGTAATTTCGCGTAGGCGTTTTAAGTAGCCTTGAGGTGGTAAAATTACCCCTGCCGAACCCGACATAGGTTCAACAATAACGGCAGCAATATTTTCGGCGCCATGGAGTGTGACTAATTGCTCTAACACTTCGGCTTTTTCTGCCCCAAGGCTAGGTAATCCGCGGCTAAAGGCTGAATTTTGAATATCTAAAGTGTGAGGTAGGTGATCTACGCCTTGCAACAGTTGGCCGCTAAAGGCTTTACGGTTATTACTCAAGCCGCCCACGGAGATCCCACCAAATCCTACGCCATGGTAACCCATTTCTCGGCCAATAAAGCGGGTGCGTGACGCTTGGCCATTAGCTCTGTGGTAACAAAGTGCCATTTTTAGCGCGGTATCAACGGACTCTGAGCCTGAGTTGGTAAAGAAGACCTTATTAAGTCCTTCTGGACTGAGTTCGGTTAAACGCTCCGCCAATTCAAAAGCAATAGGATGACCCATTTGGAAGGAGGGTGCGTAATCCATCTCGCGGATTTGTTTGCTGACAGCTTCACTGATCTCACGGCGTCCATGGCCTGCATTACAGCACCACAAGCCAGCTGTTGAGTCTAATACCTTGTTACCATTGATATCCGTGTAGTACATGCCTTCTGCTTGGGCGAGCAGGCGAGGGCTGGCTTTAAATTGACGATTGGCGGTAAAAGGCATCCAGTAATGTTCGAGAGATGGATGCTCATGCGTTGTGTTGTTGGGTGAGTCGGCCATAAATGGTTACCTTGTCCTTTTCCTTGTTAAATGGGGTCAGGTCTTCGTTAAGGGTGGCGAATATTTGCTATGCTATGTTAGAAATAATGAACATGGAAGAGGTGTGTGCAGTTATTTGTGGCAAAAATGCTATTTTTGTAAAAAATATTGAATTTTGATGTCCTAAAAGCGTAATCTAGGCTGCAGTTACAGCCTTAGGTCATCTTTGGCAGTTGTTAGTCGAGATAGCCCTTATCCCAATAAAGCTAAAATAAACGAATACAAACGATTAAGAGGTCATCATGAGTACACCTAAAACACGGAGCGATTGGGAAAACCTCGCTGCAAACCTAGCAATCAATGGCAAGGCTTTTATTAACGGCGAGTATAGGGATGCTGCATCGGGCAATACCTTTGATTGCGTCAGTCCAATCGATGGTCGTTTATTAGCACAAGTTGCCAGTTGCGATTTGATGGACGCCAATATCGCTGTAGCCAATGCCCGTCAGGTGTTTGAGTCTGGAGTATGGTCAAAGGCCTCTCCTGTTAAACGTAAGCAAGTGATGATCCGTTTTGCCGAATTATTGGAAGAAAACGCCAATGAGCTCGCTCTGCTAGAAACCTTAGACATGGGGAAGCCAATCCGTTTTTCAAAGGCGGTAGATATTGCGGGCGCCGCCCGTGCAATTCGTTGGTCGGGTGAGGCCGTTGACAAACTCTACGATGAGCTAGCGCCTACGGCACATAATGAAATCGGCATGATCACCCGTGAACCCGTAGGCGTGGTGGCAGCAATTGTGCCTTGGAACTTCCCGTTATTGATGGCCTGTTGGAAGCTCGGACCAGCACTAGCAACGGGCAACAGTGTTATCCTCAAACCTTCGGAGAAATCTCCCTTAACCGCGATTCGGATTGCTGAACTTGCGGTACAAGCAGGGATCCCTAAGGGCGTGTTAAACGTACTGCCGGGTTATGGGCATACGGTCGGCAAAGCGCTGGCGCTGCATATGGACGTGGATACCTTAGTCTTTACGGGCTCAACAAAAATCGCTAAACAATTAATGATTTATGCGGGCGAATCGAATATGAAGCGGGTGTGGCTTGAGGCTGGCGGTAAGAGCCCGAACATTGTATTTAACGATGCGCCCGATCTTAAAGCCGCAGCGGTGGCGGCGGCCGAAGCCATTGCCTTTAACCAAGGTGAAGTTTGTACTGCGGGCTCGCGTTTGCTAGTGGAGTCTGGGGTTAAAGATCAACTTATTGCGCTGATCGCTGAAGAACTTGCCTCGTGGCAGCCCGGGCATCCGCTGGATCCCGCTACTGTTAGCGGCGCAGTGGTCGATAAGCAGCAATTAGATACCATCTTAAGCTATATCAAAGCTGGCCAAGACGAAGGCGCCAGTTTAGTGCATGGTGGACAACAAGTGCTGGCCGAAACGGGCGGTGTTTATGTGCAGCCCACGATCTTCAGCCAAGTGCACAACAAGATGAAAATCGCCAGCGAGGAAATCTTTGGCCCTGTGCTATCTGTCATTGAATTTAATGGTATGGAGGAGGCTATTGCGATCGCCAACGACACCATTTATGGCTTAGCGGCAGGGGTGTGGACAGCGGATATTAGCAAGGCACACAAAACGGCTAAGGCACTACGAACAGGAATGGTGTGGATTAACCATTATGATGGTGGCGATATGACGGCTCCTTTTGGTGGTTATAAGCAATCGGGTAATGGCCGAGATAAATCTCTGCATTCCTTCGACAAATACACCGAAATCAAGGCAACTTGGATAGCGCTTTAGCGCATACTTGGCCTCTTTCAATGTTATTGGAAGGGGCTTTTAGTGCTTTTTTACTTCGATGTTTTGGATTTTTATTGGTTTGCCTGTGCAAAATAACTGACATTTCTCGCGATTTGCTTAAAACCTCAAACCCTAGACATGCAGGTTAAGCCCTTACACCTACTTCCGAATCTGACTTTATAAACTGTGATCTTAGCTTGTGACTTTTCATTTCAACATCATTAGAATAATCTGATTGAAAAAAAACTAATGGAGTTCATCATGGCTGAAAAAGTAGTAGAAGTCACCACACATATGGGAAGCGGTTGGAAGGTTACGGCGCAGGTACGGGAGCATTTGCTGGTTATTGATCAACCCAGTGCCACTAATGAAGGCGCTAACCCGTTAGAAACGTTCTTATTTTCACTTGGTGGTTGTATTTCGGCGATTGCCAAGATGGTTGCGCGTGAACGTAATATCACGATTCGCCAGTTTGATGTACATGTGAGGGCCGTGATGAATTCGGCGGGATTATTAGGTCAGCCCTCGGACGATCCTGTAGGCTTTAAAGAAATCGCCATCAACGCCAGCATAGACGCCGACTTAACCGACGCAGAAAAGAACGAGTTTTTAGATACAGTGTGTAACCGTTGCCCCGTCCACGATAATCTGCTGCGTCCAAGTTTAGTCACCCACCAAGTTCAGCATTAATCTCGATTCTCATCTGGATTTAGGGCGGCTTAAAAGCATAAACCCCAGCTTTCACTGGGGTTTATGTTAATAGTCATATGCTAATTGTGCTATCACGGATTATTTTTCGGAAAGTTAGCTAATACTAGCTCGGCGACTTTGCGAAGCTCTTCCGGACAAATGCCATTGGTGGCTTGCACAGCCATGCCTTGCAGCACTGTGCCAATATATCGAGACAGTAGCAGCGGATCGGCATCCGCGGGAAGATCGCCTTCATCCTTTGCTCGTTGTAGACGTTCGCATAAAGCCTGCTCACCATCACGACGGCGGGTAATCAGGGTATCTTTAATCGCTTGTCCGGCTTCGCTACAGGCGAGGGCACCTTGTACTATCAAGCAACCTTGGGGGTGGCTCTCATCCACTAAGGAGGATGCAGCGCCATAGAGCATAGATTCAACGACTTGATAGGCAGTTTCTTTTTCAAGAGAAGGATAGAAAAACGCACAGGGGCGCTGTTCGTATAACTCGATCGCTTTCAGAAACAGCTGCTCTTTATTACCAAAGGCGGCGTAAAGGCTGGGTTTGTTGATGCCCATGGCCTGAGTTAGATCGGTTAACGATGTACCTTCAAAACCTTTTCGCCAGAAGACTTCCAAGGCTTTGGCCAATGCATCGTCGGCGTCGAAGGCTCGTGGACGACCTACGCAGGGCGTCTGGGTGACGGTTGACATCATTAGGCTCCTCAATTCTCAATTGCCCCTAGGATAGACATGGGTTTAGTTCATGTCCAGCCACTCTTGCCTGCTGTCTGCGGGTTAGGTGAGTAACTCACCAAAATATATCGTCCATTCAAGCCCACATAGCAAATTCGCCGTGGCTAGGGCGTGTTGACGTTTCAGGGTTGTTTTTGCAGCAATTTGGCTGGCTTTTATGCAAGGCAAAGTCCGTGCTGTGTAGTTATTCTACATAAACGGACGATAACGCAGCAGAAACGCCAGCCAAATGCTGCCCGAAGGGTTCGTCTGGCAAGCCCTTGCTCTTACTTTCTGTCATAAGAGCCGCTCGTCATTTGAGTTGAGTAACGACACATCCTTCCTCGTTTCGCGAGCACGTACTTGCCAGAACGAACAAAATCTAATCTCGAAACGTCAACACGCCCTAATTACCTCAAAGGCTTAACTACAAAGTTTCACGCTGTCACAAAAAATTAAATACTCATCGGTACAAAAATCTGTTGACAGGGTCATTTTACACTATATATTACCGCTCAGTACATAATATTTTTTACCAGTCGGTATTTATTGGTTTTGACCGAGTGCCTATTACTGATGTCTGTCTTAAACGAGATAAATGCCTGCCACATGAGGATTGTAAGATGAAAAGTAACCAACCTTTACGGATATTGATGTTGACTGCCGTGGCGGCTTTTGTCCTTTCGGCCTGTGGTGAACCCGAAGCCCAGCAGGGGCAAGCACCGGGTGCACCTAAGGTCGATGTTGCGCAGGTATTGCATGAGCGCGTTACCGAGTGGGATGAATTTACCGGCCGTTTGCAGGCGCCAGAGAGTGTGACCTTAGTGCCACGCGTGTCAGGCTATATCGCGTCGGTAAACTTTAAAGAAGGCGCCTTAGTGAAAAAAGGCGATGTGCTATTTCGTATCGATGCAAGTGTGTTTGAAGCGGAAGTGGCCCGGTTAAAAGCAGATCTTGCTAGCGCGCTCTCTGCTGAGCAACTGGCCACTAACGACTTAGAACGTGCCCGCAAACTCTTTGCCCAAAAGGCAGTATCGGCAGAATTACTCGATACCCGCGAGTCTAACAAACGCCAAACCACGGCGGCCGTGGCCTCTGTGAAAGCGGCGCTGCTGCGCGCCGAACTGGATTTAGATTACACCCAAGTGCGCGCGCCGATTGATGGCCGTGCCTCCTACGCCAATGTCACCGCCGGTAACTATGTGTCTGCGGGGCAGAGTGTATTAACTAGCTTAGTGTCGACCGCCAGCATGTATGCCTACTTCGATGTGGATGAGCAAACCTATCTGAAATACGTCAAGTTAACCGCCGAGAAAAAGCGTAAAGACCCTCGTGCAGGCGACAATCCCGTGTATATGGCGCTTGCCAACGAGCGCGAATATCAACACATAGGCCTAGTGGATTTTGTCGATAACTCGATGGACAGACAGACGGGCACTATTCGAGTACGTGCCACGTTTAGCAATGAAGACAACAGCTTACTCCCAG
The DNA here is from genome assembly GCF_000282755.1 of Shewanella sp. POL2. Lineage (NCBI taxonomy): Bacteria > Pseudomonadati > Pseudomonadota > Gammaproteobacteria > Alteromonadales > Shewanellaceae > Shewanella > Shewanella sp. POL2. Next base: position 79,743 of record NZ_AKZL01000009.1, on the reverse strand, counting down.
GTCTGTTCGCCAGATTACGTACCGCTGGTAGCGGTGCCTACGACGGCATCTTAATCGACGATAAAGCCGTGGGCACGGATCTGAACAACAAGTTCGTCTTAGTGGTGGCAAACGATGGCACTGTGGAGTATCGCGGCGTCACTTTAGGTGAAAAAGTTCAAGGTTTACGCATTATTAAGCAAGGTTTAGCGGCAAACGACAAGATCGTCGTCAATGGTATGCAAAGGGTTCGTCCTAAGATGCAAATTGAGCCACACCTGGTTGATATGGCCGATAGCGAGCAGCTAGATGCGCTTCGTCAAGCTCAATTACTACTTGATAAACATCAAGAAAATATCACTACCCCAGACGTTGAAGTAGCGAGCCGCGGTTAAGGAATCCAACAGAATGTTGTCGCAGTTTTTTATTAAAAGACCGATATTTGCAGCCGTTCTCTCGCTGCTATTTTTTATCACAGGGGCGATTGCTGTCTGGCAATTACCTATTACCGAATACCCTGAAGTGGTACCACCGACAGTCGTGGTGACCGCCAATTATCCTGGCGCTAACCCTAAAGTCATTGCCGAAACGGTTGCCTCGCCCTTAGAACAGGAAATCAACGGCGTCGAAGACATGCTGTATATGTCATCGCAGGCGACATCCGATGGGCGCATGACCTTGACCATTACCTTTGCCATTGGCACCGATGTGGACAGGGCGCAAACTCAAGTGCAGAGCCGGGTTGACCGTGCTATGCCACGTTTGCCGCAGGAGGTTCAACGCCTTGGGATTGTGACCGAAAAGTCCTCGCCCGACTTAACCATGGTGGTGCATTTACTGTCGCCGGATAACCGTTATGACATGCTGTATTTGTCTAACTACGCGGCGCTCAACGTAAAAGATGAGTTAGCACGTATCAAAGGCGTGGGCGCGGTGCGTTTATTTGGTGCGGGCGAATATAGTCTGCGGATCTGGCTTGACCCGAATAAAGTCTCGGCGCTTGGCATGTCGCCAGCTGAAATTATCGCCGCCGTACGTGAGCAAAATCAGCAAGCGGCAGCGGGTAGTTTAGGGGCGCAGCCTAGTGGTAATGCCGACTTCCAACTCTTGATTAACGTTAAGGGTCGTCTGACTGAACTGTCAGAATTCGAAGACATTATTATCAAGGTCGGTCAAAACGGTGAGGTGATCCGTCTTAAGGATGTGGCGCGTGTCGAACTCGGTGCAACTAGCTATGCGCTGCGTTCATTGCTGGATAACAAGGATGCAGTCGCGATTCCCGTGTTCCAAGCATCGGGCTCGAATGCGATTCAAATCTCCGACGATGTGCGAGCCGAAATGGCAAGACTGGCGAAGTCTTTCCCCGAAGGGCTGCAATACGAAATTGTGTACGATCCGACCGTGTTTGTGCGTGGCTCGATTGAAGCTGTGATTAAAACTTTACTTGAAGCCGTGCTCTTAGTGGTACTCGTGGTGGTGCTGTTCCTGCAAACTTGGCGCGCCTCGATTATTCCGCTGGTGGCCGTGCCTGTGTCTTTGGTGGGGACCTTCGCCTTTATGCACTTGATGGGCTTCTCGCTTAATGCTTTGTCGCTGTTTGGTCTGGTGCTGGCCATCGGGATTGTGGTCGACGATGCCATCGTGGTGGTAGAAAACGTCGAGCGAAATATCGCTTCGGGTTTAAGCCCAATTGCCGCAACACAAAAAGCCATGAAGGAAGTGACTGGGCCGATTGTCGCAACCACCTTAGTGTTGGCCGCGGTGTTTATTCCAACCGCCTTTATGAGCGGATTAACGGGGCAGTTTTATAAGCAGTTTGCGCTGACTATCACGATTTCGACCTTTATTTCGGCCATTAACTCGCTCACCTTGAGCCCAGCGTTATCGGCGTTGTTACTCAAGGGGCATGATGCGCCTAAGGATGCGCTCACACGGTTAATGGATAAGCTGTTTGGTGGCTGGTTATTTACGCCATTCAATCGCTTATTCAACCGTGCATCAGAGGGGTATGGCTATTTAGTGCGTAAGGTGATCCGTTTTGGCGGCATTATCGGACTGGTTTATCTGGGCATGGTTGCGCTGACGGGTGTGCAATTTGTGAATACCCCAACGGGTTATGTGCCTGGACAGGATAAGCAGTATTTGGTGGCATTTGCCCAATTACCGGATGCGGCTTCACTCGAGCGTACCGATGCGGTGATCAAGAAAATGTCCGACATCGCCTTGAATCACCCTGGTGTGGCGCACTCGATTGCCTTTCCCGGTCTGAGTATCAACGGTTTTACTAATAGTCCTAACTCGGGCGTGGTGTTTGTTGCCTTAGATGATTTTGAGTTACGTAAGCGTCCTGAACTGTCGGCGAATGCGATTGCCGGCCAATTAAATCAGCAGTTTGCTGGTATTCAGGATGCATTTATTGCCATCTTCCCGCCGCCACCTGTGCAAGGCCTCGGCACTATTGGAGGGTTCCGTCTGCAAATTCAAGACAGAGCCAACCTTGGTTATGAGGCCTTGTATCAGGTGACCCAACAAGTAATGTACAAGGCGTGGGCCGATCCACAATTAGCGGGGATTTTCTCTAGCTATCAAGTGAACGTGCCACAACTTGAACTGGATATCGATCGGACTAAAGCGAAACAGCAGGCAGTGTCGCTCGATCAAATTTTCCAGACATTACAAACCTATATGGGCTCGACCTATGTCAACGACTTCAATCGTTTCGGTCGAACCTATCAGGTGAATATGCAGGCCGACGAAGCATTCCGTCAAAGCCCGCAGCAGATTAGTCAGCTAAAAGTGCCTAATGTGAATGGCGATATGATCCCACTCGGCTCCTTTATCAATGTGAGTCAGAGCGCAGGTCCCGATCGTGTAATGCACTATAACGGTTTCACCACGGCTGAGATTAACGGTGGCCCTGCACCCGGTGTGAGTTCGGGCCAAGCGCAGGCAGCGATTGAGAAAATCCTCGCCGAGACTTTGCCGATAGGCATGACCTACGAGTGGACTGAGCTGACCTATCAGCAGATCCTCGCCGGTAACACAGGCTTGTTAGTGTTCCCTCTGGTGATCCTGCTGGTGTTTATGGTGCTGGCTGCGCAGTACGAGAGTTTGAGTTTACCATTGGCGATTATCTTAATTATCCCAATGACCTTACTCTCAGCGCTCAGTGGCGTGCTTATCTATGGCGGTGATAATAATATTTTCACTCAGATTGGTCTTATCGTCCTCGTGGGCTTAGCGACCAAGAACGCGATTCTGATTGTCGAATTTGCCAAGGAAAAACAAGACCATGGTATGGAAGTCATGGAGTCAATTCTCGAGGCGGCCCGCTTACGCTTACGCCCCATCTTGATGACCTCTATTGCCTTTATCATGGGAGTGGTACCCATGGTGTTTTCAACGGGCGCGGGCGCCGAGATGCGTCAGGCCATGGGGGTTGCGGTATTTGCCGGCATGATAGGGGTGACACTGTTTGGTTTGATCCTGACACCATTGTTTTACTATGCTTTAGCAAAACGCGCCCGTCATAGTACAGCATCAGAGGTCTAACTTGGCTGTGTTATAAGTTCTATTTTATATCGATAAAAAAGGCCTGAAATTTCAGGTCTTTTTTGTATTTTGCAGATAATTATCAAGGTATTGACTATATTTTAGCGAGGAACAAATAATTAATTAGGAATATTCAATGAATGCCTTTCAGCCCCATGACTTCAAAGTCAATATTGATGTAAGGCATGCTTTATTAGCCGTTGCGACGGCATTGGATTTTGTTGGGGTAGACGATTTGCACCACGGACATCGGGTTGGCTATATGGCTTACGAATGTGCGAATGTGCTCGGCTGGTCCGATGAAAAAAAGCAGTTCGCCTATTTTGCCGGACTTATTCATGATTGCGGCGTTTCTTCCTCCGAAGAGCACTTACGTCTGCTCAAATTAATGCAGCCAGAAGATGCCCAGTGCCATAGTCAACGTGGCTATGAGGCATTGCTTAAATGCCCGATTTTAGATGTTTTTGCGCCTGTCGTTCTTTACCACCACACACCTTGGCTTGAGTTGCAATCCCATGAGCTTTCCGTATTTGACCGTGATATTGCAGCACTGATTTTCTTAGCGGATCGTACCGACTTTTTAAGAGCCAGATATACGCATGGTTGTCATGAGGAGCTGATTACATTGCATGAAAGTATGGTAGCTGAAAATTTAATGGCCCACAGCGGAACCTTATTTGAGCCAGAAATGGTCAAGGCGATGTGCCAGTTAGTTAAAAAAGATGGCTTTTGGTACAACATGGATGCAACTCATATTGAGTTATTAGGTCTGGAGTTCAAAGCTAATCACTTTTACGACAAAGAATTAGATATTGACGGGGTAAAGCAGTTAGCGCGATTTTTAGCTCGAATAGTTGATGCTAAGAGTCCCTTTACATTTCACCATTCAGAAAAAGTCGCACTGTTAGCAAAATTAGTGGCAAAGGACTGCGGTGTATCAGATACCGATGCTGAATTATTGTACGTTGCTGGATTATTACATGATGTCGGTAAGCTCAAAACGCCTGACCTATTACTGCATAAAGAAGGCAAATTAACAAAGGAAGAATATTCGATTGTCAAACGTCATACCGTTGATACAGAGCATACTTTACATCGTTTTTTTCCTAAGTCTGTAATAGGCGAATGGGCCTCAAATCACCATGAACGTCTCGATGGTTCAGGCTATCCCTTCAGTAAACAGCAGGAACAATTAGATTTACCTTCGCGTATTCTTGCTGTGGTCGATGTTTTTCAGGCGTTGACTCAAAAGCGACCCTATCGAGGCTCTTTATCGCTATCAGAGATTGGCGACATTATGCAGCCCATGGTCGATAAAGGGCAGTTAGATGCAGGTGTTTACAGCATTTTGTTGGCAGATATAGATAATTTTTATCAATTATCAACCCAAGAATTTTCAGCTTAATATTCATTGTTGTTAGAGCAGTAAAGCATCATCAATCGGATTAAACTGTGTTGCTGCATCCATCAGTGATTTTGCTGTCAGTTGGGGTACGCCATAGACTTCTGTCTTAACGTCATATTTTTGCGTTATTTTCTCAAGCAAGATTGCAAAATCACCATCACCAGAAAGCAGTATTACGGTATCCACATTGGGAGCGGTATCGAGTACATCAATTGTGATCCCCACATCCCAATCTCCCTTTGCTGATCCGTCACTGCGCTGGATAAAGGGCTTAAGTTTTAACTCAAAACCGATATGTCTCAAAGCATCTTGAAACTTAAGCTGGCCATCATCACCTCGATGAATGGCATAGGCGATAGCACTGACAATATTTCCTTGCGCATTCAAGTGTTGCCAGAGTTTACGATAGTTAAACTGGCGCTGATAGGCCTCACGGCAGGTGTAATAAATGTTTTGCACATCGACAAAGAGGGCGATTCTTTTCAAGGGATAAGTTATGGCTATCAGTTGGAAGACTCTGTGCACTATAGCACAGCAAGGTAGCTAATGGCGCGAGCAGGCAAAAACAGCAATGGATCTAGTCGGTAATGGCCGAGTTTAGCTTTGCTTAACGGATTTTTAGTTAGGTTAATGGATTGATTATTTAAAGTATTGCGCCGGTGTTGTGCTGGTATATTGTTTAAAAAAACTGATAAAGGGGCTGTCACTGTTATGCGTCGGACTTGATTTTGCAGATCATGTAGGTTGGATAAAACATAGAAGGAACTCATCTGAAACCTAAATGAAAAAGCCAAGGGACTGCTCCCTTGGCTTTTATGATTTAAGCAAACGCATTATTTCGCGCCTGTTTACATCATGGCGATAAATTAGGCTTTTGCCGTTTGTTCCTGCTGTTTGGCTGCCTCTTGTGCCGCTAACTCTTGTGCTTTAATGGCCGCTTCGAGTTTTGCTTCAACATAACCCGGTGAATGGGTCGCGGCCGAGATTAAACGGTACATTGCTGGGATGACAAACAGGGTGACAAAGGTCGCAAAGGCCATGCCGAAAAACACCACAGTCCCCACCGCAATCCGGCTCTCAGAGCCTGCGCCCGTTGAGAAAATCAGCGGTATCGCGCCGACTAAGGTGGTGAAGGCCGTCATCAAAATCGGGCGTAAACGGCGGGTTGAGGCATCGATAATGGCTTTATCTAAGGCTAAACCTCGGTCACGCAGTTGGTTGGCAAACTCGACAATTAAGATCCCGTTTTTGGTCACCATGCCAATCAACATGATCATGCCGATCTGGCTATAAATGTTAATACCTTGACTGGTCACTAACAGGCCGAGGAAACCTCCAAATACTCCCATTGGTACGGTAAACATCACCACTAGGGGGTTGATAAAACTCTCAAATTGCGCAGCGAGTACCAAGTAAGCCACCAGTAGTGCTAAACCGAACACAATAAAAATACTGCTTTGGTTTTCTTTAAAGTCTTTTGATTCACCGGTATAGCCAATGGAAATATCCTTGGGTAATAACTCTATGGACTTGTTTTCTAAGAACGTTAAGGCCTCGCCTAAGGTGTAACCTTTACTGATGTTGGCCTTAAGGGTGATGGATTTTTGTTTATTGGTATGGCTCAATCTTTGCGCTGAGGCCACTTCTTCGATATGGGTGACCGTATCGAGCGTGACTAATTCGCCCTTGGCTGAACGCATATAGATTTGGCTTAAATCGCCGACGTTGTTAAAACTGTTTTCATCACCGCGCAGATACACATCGTACTCTTCGCCGCGATCCACATAGGTGGTTTCTTTACGACCGCCGAGCATCACTTCTAAGGTTTGTGAGACGTCATCGACGCTGATCCCAAGTTCTGCTGCGCGCTCTTTATCAACGCTGACAATCAGTTCTGGTGTGGTTTCGGCGTAATCCAGATCCGCGCCTTCCATCATCGGGCTGGCATTGGCTTGCTCTTTTAACACCTGTGCCCATTTAAAGAGTTCCGCATAATCTGAGCCACCCAGTACAAATTGTACTGGTTCACTCGATTGCCCCCTAAAGCCTGGCATCATAGGGCGAACCATCACATCGGGAATATCTTTCAATGCCTTACTTATAATCCCGAGCGCCTGTTGCGCCGTGACATTGCGATGTTCCCAATCCTCTAGCTGCATGATCACATAGCCAGTTTGATCGCCAGCACGACCACCAAAGGCAGGGGCTTGCACACTGAAAGACCGCAATACACCTTGGCCAAGGAGTGGCATTAATCTGTCTTCGACGATATCCATGTTCGCCGTCATACGGTTATAGCTAGTACCCTCGGCGCCTTTCACAAAGGCGTAAAGTACACCGCGGTCTTCCTGTGGTGCTAATTGCGAGGGGACTTGCTGCATTAACCATGCGCTACCGCCAATACAGGCGAGAATGACCAGTGGTGCCAGTAATCTAAAGCGGATCGCATGGGTTACACCCACACGGTAAACCCTTTCCATGCGCGCAAAACCACTATCCACAATGCGATTGAAACGGTTAGGTTTTACATTGGCTTTGAGTAATTTGCTACTCAATACCGGCGTTAGCGTGAGGGCAATGAGGGATGAGAACAGAACAGACACTGCCAGCATCACGGAAAACTCGGTAAAGAGTAAACCGACCATGCCATCCATAAATGAAATCGGCAGGAACACCATGACTAACACCGCGGTGGTTGCCACGACCGCAAAGCCGACTTCCCGTGTGCCTTTGTAAGCCGCAAGCAGCGGCTCTTCGCCTTTTTCGATATGGTGGAAAATGTTTTCGACCACCACAATCGCATCGTCGACCACGAGACCAATGGCGAGGATTAATGCCATTAATGTCAGTAGGTTAATTGAATAACCTAGCATGTTGGCGGCAATAAAGGCGGAGATTAAAGATACTGGAACCGTTACCGCGGGGATAAGGGTTGCCCTTGCTTGACCGATAAAGATATACAGCACTAACACCACGAGGGCGCCAGTGACATAGAGGGTGTTGTAGACCTCGTTGATTGAGCGGTCAATAAAAACGGTGGAGTCAAAGTCGACCACAAGACTGGTGCCATCGGGTAAAAAGTCTTGAATTTTATCGACTTCTTTATGCACTTCCTGTGCAACGACTAAGGGGTTAGCGTCGGATTGAGTGATCACCCCTAGACTTAGGTTAACAATGCCATCGCTCTTAAAGGTGGAGTTTTCGTTCTGTGCGCCCACGGCAACATCGGCCACATCTTTTAAATAGATAGGTGTCCCGTCGCTGGCGGTGCGTACGACTAAATAATCAAAATCCTGTGGGGTGTAATAAAGTCTTTTGGTGCGCACCGACATCACTGTCGTATCGTTACGCACTTGGCCGCCAGGGGTTTCGATATTCTCTTTACGTAGGGCGCTAGTGATATCGGTGACGGTGACGTTGCGCCCCGCCATTTGCTCGGGTCTGAGCTTGACATACATGACCTTATAAAGACCACCCGAAATGCTGATAGAACTCACGCCGCTGATCAGACTGAATCTGTCTTCTAAAACCCGCTGGGCATAATCGGTCAGCTGGGTTCTGTCCATCACGGTTGAACTTAAGTTCACATACACAGAGGGTTCGCCTGAGCCATTGTCCTTCGATACTACAGGATCGTTAGCGTCTTCCGGCAAACGTCGCTGGGCGCGGGCCACGGCATCACGCACATCACTCACCCCTTCGGTTAAGTTCCAACCGAGGAGGAATTTGACCGTGATCCGCGAGCTACCATTACGAGTGGTAGAGGTGATTTCATCGATACCGCTGATCCCCGTGAGTTCATCCTCAAGGGTCTTGGTGATTTGGCTTTCCATAATCGCTGCCGATGCACCGGAATAACTGGTGCTGACTGTCACCACTGGGCTTTCAACATCGGGCATTTCCCGCACTGAAAGTTTAGTAAAGGACACTAAGCCAAACACGCATAGCAGTAAGCTTAAAACGATCGCGACGACGGGGCGTTTAACTGAGACATCGGACAGCCACATTATTTCGTCTCCGCAGTGTTGACGTCTGACTTGGCCGGGCGGTTATTACTATTCTTAGCTTCAAGAGCGACTTCATTGATTTTTAAGCCATCGCGCATATTCACAAGCCCTTGAACCACCACTTTATCGCCAATTTTAAGGCCGCTATCGATAAGCACTTGGTCGCCAACACGGGCACCCAAAATCACTTCGGTGCGATGGGCAATATGATCCTCGCCAACCACATACACATAGCGTTTAGTGCCTGAATATTCTAGGGCTTGCACTGGCACTATGGGGGCTGAAATCGGTGGGAAGGTGATGGTTGATGACATCATCATGCCAGGTTTTAAGCGATTATCGCTGTTTTCAAATTGTACGCGGATCTTCAGGTTTAAGGTTTCTTCATTCACGCGGGGATCGATGGCGACCACTTTGCCTATAAAGGTTTGTCCTGGCCAAGCTCGGCTGGTGGCCGATACTGGCATGCCAATGCTAAGTTGTGACAGAAAATGTTCAGGCACTTGTAAGTCCAGTCGCATGCTGGATAAATCATCTAAGGTCATTAACTCTGTGCCAATACTTACCATCTTACCTTCGCTAAAGTTAATCAGCCCGGTTTTACCGGCAAAAGGTGCGATAAGGGAATGATAATGTAAATCCGCCTGCGCAGAGGCTAAGCGTGCTCTGGCAATATCGACACTGGCTTTTTGAGCATCGATTTCGGTTTGAGTGATGGCATTGCGGCTGATAAGTTTTTCAAACTCTCTGAGCTTGCGGGTTTCATCATTTAAAAAGGCATTGGCTTCAGCCACCGCGGCTTGAGCTTTCATATCATCGAGTTCGATTAGCAACTGGCCTTTTTTCACTGTTTGATTCGAAGTCACGGCAATTTGTTTAATTTTGCCGGTGACTTGCGGCGCGATCACCACTGCGCGCTCAGCGGCCAGTTTACCAATCAGTGAAATAGATTGAGCCAGTGGATGTTCAACCACTTCCCCTGTGACAACCGGCACGGTACGCATAAGCTGGGGGGCACTTTCGGGTTTGGCAGCCTGCAATACATCACTAAAGCTCACAGCGGCGGCAACCGCCGCAACTAAGGCAATGGCTATTATGGTTTTTTTCATTGGAATAATTATCTCGCACAAAGACGGTTAACAGGCGTTAGCACTAATGGCGCTATTCTAGTGAATAACCGTCATCAGGTGGGTAAAAGTTTGTAAAGTTAAGCACTCGAAAGTGAAAGAAATTGTGTTTTGTGTCGAGATACCCCATGGCAATCTCATTCGCCCCATTCGAAGTGCATACGATAGCTGAGTTATTCTGCTAAGGATGTGCTTGTGTTCGTATTTTTTCTATCGGATCTACGGCGATTGAATTTGCGGATACTGGCTTAAAATTGCCTCAAGACGACCATCTTGGCCCATGCTTTCAAGGCCTTTGTTAAATTCGTCGATCAAGGTGGACTGATCCGTTATCGCCAAAGAGACGCCCAGATGGAATACCTCTGTGGCGATGGGGTCTCCTACCTGCTCGAAAGTATCGGCATATTCACTTTGATTTTGCTTGATTAAATATTGAGCAAGATTGTGGCCGATTAACACTAAGTCAATGCGTTTTAGAAACAATTTCTTAAGATTCATTTCGTCGGAATTACCTTCCTCTGTCGTGAGTCCTGTGGCGGCTATTTCGGGTGGATTGGCGTAACCGCGGCCAATGCCGATGGTAAAGGGCTTAAGTTCGCTTAATTGACTAAAACGTAACGGGTTATCTTTACGTTTGTAGAAGACAATCTGTACGGCTTGTATCGGTGCAGAATAATGCGCCCATTGCTCACGTTCTTTGCGGTACCAAAGTCCAATAATACCATCGGCTTGGCCGGTTTTTACCAGTAATGCTGCTCGCGCAAAGGGATAAAACTTAACACTGGCATTGTAGCCTTGGCGTTTAAAGGCCTCTTTAACGACTTGGGCAACGCCACCTTGCTCGGGTAACGAATCGGCATAAAAGGGCGGATAATTGGTCGCAACTAAGTTTAAATCTCGTCCTGCAAAACTGCGGGAAGGCAATCCTAGCAACAGCAATACAAGGCTTAAATTTATCAGCAGTTTGAAGTCCATACGCATCCCTAACGTTAAAGCGTTATTTGCTGAGTATAGGGGGTGTTAAGCCGATGAGTTGAATTTTGTATAGAGAGGTAAGTTATCGCTTACTCGATATGGAGTCGACTCGTTATCCTTTTATTGAATAATAAAAAGGGCTTATGGATTAAACCTATAAGCCCTGAATCGATTTAAAGTGCTACTTGCTCACCCTTATATAGCCCGCGGGTGAGTTTATTGTCGTCTATCAGTAATAATTCTCCTGACTGACCATCCTTAATACTACTATCTATTGCAATGATTTTATTATGGTAAAGTCCAAGTACTCGTTCCTGTGAAGTGTGGCCGACGATAATATGATCAACCTTAAAGTAGTTTAGGATTCGGTCGATTTCGGGTTCAGCGAGTGCATCTTTAAAGTAGCCACGGTACCAAGTGGGGCCATTAGTGAAAAACAGGAAATTCAACAGATCGTTTTGTTTTAAATCTTCTTTTTTATCGTCTAAATGTTGACGGAATAACTGATTAGCATCGCTGATATTGAGTTTACGCTCGACCCATTCAGGACTTATTCCACCGTGCATAAACAGCAGATTATTGATCTTTACTAGAGTATTTTTACTGCGAAGCCAACGGCCGATTTCGGTGTCTTTGTTGTACAGTGCATCATAGCTGCGATTGAGTAATTCCGCCGAGGTTTGATAACGCTCATTCACATAACGTAAGTCGCCGCGAAACACCATTTGCTCGTGGTTGCCCATAAGTAAATGTAATCGACCACCGGCGGCTTGGGCTTGCTTATCTAACTCATATAAAAACCACAGAACTTCGTTAACTTGGTGACCACGGTCGAACATATCTCCCGTCATGACCATATGGCCGTCACCAAAGGCCCAGTGATTATTTTCATCGATAATCTGATGGGCTTTCAGTAGGTTAATCATCACATCGAATTGCCCATGCACATCGCTTAAGGCCACTATCTTGCCTGCATGAGTGTAGGTATCAGCTTCAACTTTGGGAGCATCGGTATGGCGTTTGGGCTGTGGCAAGTTGCCACAATCATTTGGGCGAGCCAATTGATTGTTTGCGATAGGGGTTTGTTTTAACTGACTCTGGCAGATCCAGTAGGCGGTATTTTGGTTACCTTGGTCGAGGAAAACATAAGGACCATCGGTCACGGATGATGGCGTAAGTTCAGTGCTAAATGCGCCAACAGAAAATAAACTTAGCAAAGTAAACAGTGAAGCCTGACCCGAAGTGAGTCTCTTCTTCAATGTGAGCGAAGATATATTCTGTGGTTGAGGTGTCGAGTGACCTAAACCATGGCGGAAGAGCGCGTGCATTCAAAGCTCCTGAGTTATTAAACGTGGTTGGTTAGCATAATGTTAATAACTTGGTAGGGCAAGGGATCCTATGTTGGGATATTTTCATGGTGAGAATGCTTTATCTCTATGTTTGTTGTTCAGCCTGTTTTGTTTTGGCAAGTTAAATTAATGGTATAGCATTTTTTATATTTTTTGGCAGGTGTTCTCCTTTATTTCCTATAACGTTAATAGCGCATTCTCAATATCATAAGTGTCACTGTTTTTATTTTTTAGCTCATTACTATGATGGTGATATTTTTATTGGTTACATTTTTTATTTATTTGTTGTCAATTCGGTGTGCATAATGGTAATAATTGCTGAAAGTAACCTAAGTTTATGATTTTACTGTTTTACGTTCGGTTAACTTACTGTTTGTTGTGCGGTTAATTTGGCCTTTTTTAAACAATTTAAATCCTAGTTTTGTAAATGCAGGTGCTTTTATTATTCCTTAATAACAGATGCGCATACTGTATGAGTCAGTTTTTATTTAAATGTCAGAAAAGCTCGTTGATGATCTTTTCGCTTAATTACGTTTTATTGAAACATATTTGTCAATCTCGCCTTCAAAACGTCCGCCATACGTTAACATCAATAGTCGCTTTTATTATTTCGAGCCTCGTTGTCGGCGCGGCGAGTTTATTTACCGCGTCAAGCGTTGCTGATGATACAGAGCTTTATGTGTTCGAAGCGTCCGCCCGTAATGGCTCGCGCCCGCAGGTGCTGATCATTTTCGATAACTCCGGCAGTATGAGTAATCTTGCCTATGGGGTCGATGCTCCTTACGAGAATAAACGTAATGCTAACTATGCCCAGTCGGGAAAGCTATTTTATAGCCGAGGTTCGGCTGATAATGCTGAGTTACCTAATCCTGCCTCTTCGCGTGAAATGCGTCAGTTTAATGCCGCACTCAATGGCTGTGAAAGCTCGTGGGATTACCTCAATAGGTATGGCACCTTCACTGGTTTCTTTCGTGAGTATGGTTTTTCGGGGGGACTGGTGCGTGGAAAGAATTTTCTGAACTAAATGGTAGCTCGATAGCTGCTGTCGATTGCTTTGAAGATATCCAAGAGGAAAGACTCGGTAATGCAGCAGGAGAGGCTAACGGTTTACCCGTTGACAGTTTAGGCTCTGCGGCTAAACCCGTTCGGTACACGGCAGTCAATATTCACTCATCCGAGAGTGCTAAGGCAAGCGCGAAGGCAAAGGCGCAGAAAACAGGTTTTGGCTCCGGCAAAGTGGTCACAGTTTATACCGAAGATTATTTAAAATGGCACCATGGTACTAAAAAGAAGGTCAATAAAACCCGTCTAGAGCTGGCACAAGATGCGATTGAAAGTGTGGTTTTAACTACGCCGGGTGTGGATTTTGGTTTAGCTATTTTTAATATGAATGGGCCACGTGATGGTGCGCGTGACGGTGGGCGGATTATCTCTGGGATTAAGACTATGTCCGCCCAAGCCAAAATTGATTTATTGAAAAGGGTCAATCTTATTAGTTATGCCCAAAATACGCCGCTATGCGAAACGCTCTACGAAGCCTATCGTTATTTTGGTGGGCAGGAACAGTATTTTGGCGATGATGATAGCGATTATAATTACTACGATAATTGGGGGCGTTACCAAGGTACCTACAACGCCAGTTCTAATCCCTTTACTGACCCAGCTGCGCTTATTATTGGAAGTAACACGTACAATTCGCCGTTTAAGCCTTGCCAAAATGAAGCGTATATCGTCTATATCACCGACGGTGAGCCGACGCTTGATAACGCGGCCGATGGCATTATTGAGCGTTTAACCAATGGTGTAGGTAAGCATACCTCCAACCCGAAAAGTTATCTCAGTGCGCTTTCTGGCTGGATGCGAACTGAGGATGTGAATCCTAATTTAGCCGGAAAACAAACCGTTAGAACCTTTACCATTGGGTTTAGTGAAGGTGCAGCCAGTGCCGAGCACCTACTGAAGCAAACCGCCGATAATGGCGGTGGTAAGTATTTTGATGCCACCGATGCCAGTCAATTACGTTCTTCATTGCAAACGGCTTTAAATAATATCCTCGAAAAAAATGCCAGCTTTACTTCCCCCTCGGTAGCGAGCAATAACTTCAATCGTACTCAAACCTTTGATTCAGCTTATTACTCTATGTTCTTGCCTAATAAGGGACCAAGATGGCTAGGGAATATTAAAAAGTTCAAGGTGACCAGTGACGGTGATGTCGTTGATAGCAAAGGCAAAAATGTGATAGGTGAAGATGGCAATATCAAAGCCGATGCTTGCTCCTATTGGACATCAGCTGAAGAATGCGGAAGCAGCGGTGATGGTAACGATGTTAAGCGTGGCGGGGTGCTAGCCGCGATGCAGCAGGCGACTAGTCGCACTTTATACAGTAATTTTGGCAGTGGATTGAGCGCTTTTACTCTGTCAAATGCAGCTCGAAAAGCTGGGGATAATGTGCGTTTAGCCACCTATATGGGGGTCGATGAAACAGAACTCACTGGGCTATTTGACTGGGCGAAGGGAATCGATGTTGATAACGATAAAAATCAGGACTTAAGTACTGTCAGGGGCGCCACCCCAAATTGGCGCGCTGATATTATGGGAGATGCTCTACATTCCAAGCCCTTAGCACTCAATTTTGGTTCTGAAGCTAAACCTGATATCCGAATTCTTGTCGGGACGAACCATGGGTTCCTGCATATGTTTAAGGATGAAGGTGATAGCGTGTCTGAGACTTGGGGATTTATCCCCTATGAGCTACTGCCGAATTTGCGCGATCTCAAGGCTAACGTGCCGACGGGCGTACACTCGGTATACGGTATTGATGGCTCGCCAGTTGCCTACACCAAAATGCAGGGCAAACGGATTGAAAAGGCATGGGTATTTGTGGGAATGCGCCGAGGCGGCAATGCGTATTACGCCCTCGATGTGACCACACCTGATAACCCCAGTTTTATGTGGAAGATAGATGCCAGCTCACCCGGTATGGGCGAGTTAGGGCAATCTTGGTCGACGCCTGTGGTGACGACAATTCCGAGTGCGACTGGCGATAAGCCTGTATTGATTTTTGGTGGTGGATATTCCCCTTCAACTAAAGATGGCGCTGAGATTGGTACTGATGACAGCAGTGGCCGTGGCGTGTTTATTGTCGATGCGCAAACGGGGGCGTTAATCCATCAATTCGGCGGCAGTGGGGCTAACACGCCATTGCCAGGTATTGCTAACAGTATTCCAAGCAGTGTTGCTGTATTAGACGGCAATGGTGATGGTCATACCGATAGAATCTATGCCACAGATATCCAAGGTAATGTATGGCGGATGGATATGCCCTCCGCGAATGTGTCGACCTGGTCGGGATTTAAATTTGCCGCATTAGGGGATAAGAGTTCAGTGGCAGGAGATAGGCGATTCTTTTCTGGGCCTATAGTGGCCCAGACCTTGATCTCCAATACCTTTGAGCTGACTAAAGTCGTTAATGGAACATCGACCAAAGTTGTCACATCACAGAATATTCCTTACGACGCAATTGTTGTCGGGAGTGGCCACAGGGCAAAGCCAAGTGATGTGTCTCGCTCGGATATGTTTTTTGCATTGCAAGATAGAAACATAGTCACTCAATCATTCCAAGGTAAATCAAATCAAAAGCCTGTGCCTAAAACACTACAGTTAAGTGATTTATATGATGTCAGTTCGGCGGCGCCCAATGATCAGGCCAGTGAAATCGTTTTTAGTCAAAAACGAGGTTGGTACTATAACTTCTCTCGTAAAGGCGAAAAGAGCCTGTCTTCTGCGACCATTGTGGGGGGGGAGGTGTATTTCAGCAGTTTTGTGCCTGGTAGTGATGGCTCAGTCAACCAATGTTTGAGTTCGGGTAAGGGCTATCTTTATAAAAAGAATTTGCACAGGGGCACTCGTGGTTACAAAACGGATTATTTGTATGCAGGTGAGTTGGTACTGGATACGCCGCAGTTGGTGATCCCGCCTGCCGAGCAGCCTAAGGACCCGAATGCTAAAGTACCAACGCCAGATATGTTTTTGATTGGTATCGGTAATGCGGTGCCAGATGAGGCGACATGTGAAAGTGGTAACCCTAAGTGTATTGGGGGCGGGCCAACAACGAACAAAATTTATTATTACATCAGTCAATGATGTAAAGAGTTAACGAGTCGAGATGAGTAATAGCCTTATGATGAAATACGGTACCCTTGGTTTGTTGCTGCTAGCGGGATTCCAATGGTCAGCACTGGCGACAGAAACTGAGAAGCGACAGGATTACAAATGCTATTTAGATACTAATCAGGGGTTTAAGCTGATGCGTTTCTCGTGGTTTGAATCTAAAGTCAATGAGTATCTGCTTACCTTGCCCGGGACACAGCTACCACGTTTACCTCGGGATAAGCCGATTCCACTCTATGCGAAAGCAGTACTTGAGTGTGTAAAAATGAGTGAGCCTTTTACGCTCGAACAGGCAAAGCAAGCCGAGCTTGCGCTCGATAATCAGGGTTAACTTGGCCTGTGGTATCAACATTGAAAATGCCGATGGGATAAATCCTATAGTGACTTATCCCATCGTTTAAGGGGGAAACCCCAAACTCAAAAAGCCAAGGTTTGAGTCTTCATACGTAAAACGTAAGACTGGCGCACTTTCAAGAAAGTGTCGTGTTAAGACACTTGTTCATTCAGATACTCAAGCCACTTGCTCGGATGACCGTAAAAACGGCTGTGATTGAGTAAACGCAGATTTCCCTCACTTGTCGTGAGTGCTACTGAAGGGAAACCTTGGGCACCCAGCTGATTCATCAGCGCCCGTGATGCCAAAATGTGCTGGTAAAACGCGTCTTCATTTTGGGCAAATTCCTTCGTAAAGGCAGCGCCATCTATTCCCATTTTTTCGGCCAAAACATACAGATTATGTTCATCGCTGGCGCTTTTGCCATCGCGATAATGGGCGAGTTGCACTGCATGTAGGTAAGCTAGCTTATTGCCCCCTAAGGCTGCAAAGGCAAGCATAGCTCTAATGGGGGGCGCAGAATCCAGTACAATGCTGGTATCACGTAATAAGCCTTCATAATAGTTTTCACCAAAGGCTTGTCCGGTTAACGCGGCTATCCGTTTCTCATGGGGCATCACATAATCGCGCCATTGGTTATCTATCTGTTTGCGCCTTGGCCCTGTGAGCATGCCGCCTGCGTGGAGTTTGATGGTAAATCCGGCAGCGGCTGCTGCATCAAACAGCGGTGCGGCTGCGTAACACCAACCGCACAAGGGATCGATAATGGCATGTAACACGGCCTTAGCTTTCATGGTGGTATTGATAGTTGGGTTCATCGCAATTATTCCTACAAAAAACAGTCTTTTGTTCTGGCTTTTTGGCTTAAGGGCTAGCCTAAGCGCGAATGTCAGATTGAATGGGACATGGAGATATCCATGCCCCTATTCCCTTACATTGGCCAGCGCATTTCACCCATGATGACTTTGGCACTGATCTCAAGCCCTGCATCTAAAGGAATTTGTGGGTAGAGCTTGAGCATCTTGGCGATTAAGTCCGCAGAATCTTTTGCTGTTTTGGCTGCCTTTTCAAAGGCATTAATATAATCGCGAGTAAAAGCGATGGCGCGCTTATCAAATCTGGCATCACCGAGATAATGTCCAGGGATAACCTCTTTGGGAGATAAGGCTTCCATCTTTTCTAAATGGGTTAACCAGGCTTTACGCGACTCAACACTTTGGGTATCTGCCATCCAAACATGGGTGTTATCAAACACTTCAACGCCACCAGTGATGGTTTTAGCCGACGGTACCCACAGGAAGGTATGCTTAGGGTGAGCATCCTCTAGCCCTTCTATCAGCACTTGTTCACCGTCGATACTAAAGCGATTGGTGGTAACCACCTTAGGCAGCACTAATTGGCTCGGGGCATTGTCCTTTAAAATCGGTCCCCAGTAGGCGAGCTTGCCTTCCATCGAGGCTTTAATGTCATCGACTGTGGTTTGAGTGGCGACGATTTCGACCTCGGGGAAGTTTTGCTTAATCACATCCAATCCAAAGTAAAAGTCTGGATCGCTATGGCTGATATACACCAAGGTAAGCTTTTTACCGCTGGCTTTAATGGTATCCACTAAGGTCTGGGCATCATTTTTTTGAAATTGAGCATCGACCAGCATCATTTCATGCTCGCCGCTGATAAAGCTTGAAGACACCGCAAAAATACTGTTTTCGCCCGGATTAAAATGGCTTACTTGCAAAGGTGCAGCTTGAGCAGTAGCCATTCCCGCCACCAGCATGGTTGCGGCTAACTGGGGTTTCAAAGAGGTTAATTTTAGAGCATTCAATAGTGTCATTTCTGTTCTCACTTATTCATTCAAATAGGATTCGGTGATTTGCACTGCTGCAAAAGTGAGCTTAGTTTAGGTTGCAAAAAACGTTAGATAAACACGGAAAATTGCGCTTATTTGTTGCATAATTCGGATGAATCAACGTTTGAAACTGATTATTTAGTGCAACGCAATCAACACTAGGGGCGGATAAACCATGGATAGACTCGAAGCGGCAAAGGTATTTGTGACCATCGTTGAGCAGGGCAGCATGATTGGCGCCGCAGAGGCGTTGGATATGTCGCGTTCTATGGTAACCCGCTATTTAAGTGAGATGGAAGAATGGTCAGGTGCACGCTTACTGCACCGTTCGACAAGACGTTTGAGCCTGACCAGTGCGGGCGAGCAAGTGCTCGATTATTGCCAGCGCTTGCTTGAATTAGCGCAGGAAGTCCCCGCGGTCAGTCACGCCCAAAGCGCCCAACCGCGAGGATTGCTGCGGATCAGTTGCTCACAATTTATGGCCCATTTACTTCTTCCCACGGTCGTGCGTCCTTACTTAGCCCAATATCCGCAGGCGAGTGTGAACTTTCATGTTAGCAGCCAAACCGTTGATTTAGTTGCTGAACGTATTGATCTTGCCATACGTATCACTAATGAGCTCGATCCTAGTCTAATCGCCAGACGTTTAGGGGAATGTGAGTCCGTGGTCTGCGCCGCACCGCGTTATCTTGCCACCCATTCACTTATTAGCCATCCCGAGGATTTAACTCGGCATAACTGTTTAACCTATTCCTACTTTGGCGATGTGATGTGGCGGTTTACTCAAATTATTCATCCTGATGGTATCGAGGCGGGGCAGCTTTTTAATATTCCCGTAAGAGGTAACTTAAGTGCCAATGATTCTATGGTGGTACTAAACGCCACCTTGGCCGGCGAGGGGATTGCTATGCAGCCCTTGTGGGCGGCGAAGCCCTATCTCGACACTGGCGAATTAGTGCCATTGTTGCGGGAGTTTCAACCTCAAACCTTGGGCGTATACGGCGTATATCAATCCCGTAAACATATGCAGCCTGCATTAAGAGTGATGATGGATATGCTGGTGGCCTACTTTGCTAGCATGAACCAGCATGAATATAGTGCCAGCCTGAAATAACGGAAAATCCTCACCCTAAATTCAATGCAATAAAAAGGAGCTTAACCCTTTCGAGTTAACCTCCTCAGATACACGCTTGCCTAGATTCTAGATTCTAGATTCTAGATTCTCGATCTATTTCGTCATACGCTTGTATTTTAAGCGGTGTGGTTCAATCACATCGGCACCATAGGTGTTCTTCAACCATGCCGAGTATTCGGTGTAGTTACCTTCGTAGAAGTTTACTTGGCCTTCGTCGCGGTAGTCCAGAATGTGGGTCGCGATACGGTCTAAGAACCAACGGTCGTGCGAGATCACCATAGCGCAACCTGGGAATTCGAGAATCGCTTCTTCCAGTGCGCGCAGGGTTTCAACGTCTAAGTCGTTGGTCGGTTCGTCGAGGAGCAGTACGTTACCGCCAGCCTGCAACAGTTTAGCTAAGTGAACACGGTTGCGCTCACCGCCCGACAGAGTGCCGATAATCTTTTGCTGATCTGCACCACGGAAGTTGAAGCGGCCCACATAGGCGCGGCTTGGAATTTCCATGTTGTTGATGCGCATGATGTCTTGACCACCAGAGATTTCTTGCCAAATGGTGTTTTTGTCATTCATCGAATCGCGGAACTGTTCAACCGACGCCAGTTGTACTGTTTCACCTATCTCAATGGTGCCGCTATCTGGCTGCTCGCTGCCTGACAGCATGCGGAACAGGGTCGATTTACCTGCACCGTTGGCACCGATAATACCGACGATCGCGCCCTTAGGAATCGAGAACGACAGGTTATCGATCAGCACGCGGTCACCGTAGGACTTGGTTAAGTTTTTAACCTCAATCACTTTGTCACCTAAACGTGGTCCGGGCGGAATAAACAGCTCGTTGGTTTCGTTACGTTTTTGGTAATCAGTGGTGTTCAGCTCTTCGAAGCGCGCCATACGGGCCTTGCCCTTAGACTGACGGCCTTTCGCGCCTTGGCGAACCCATTCTAATTCTTTCGCAATCGTCTTTTGACGTGCGCTTTCTGCGGCAGACTCCTGCTTCAAACGGGCATCTTTTTGTTCTAGCCATGAAGAGTAGTTACCTTCCCATGGGATACCCTCACCACGGTCAAGTTCTAAAATCCAGCCCGCAGCATTGTCGAGGAAGTAACGGTCGTGGGTAATCGCCACAACGGTGCCCGAGTATTCCTGCAGGAAGTGCTCGAGCCACGCGACGGATTCGGCGTCCAAGTGGTTGGTCGGTTCGTCGAGTAGCAGCATTTCTGGTTTTTCCAGCAGCAGACGACAAATTGCTACACGGCGGCGCTCACCACCCGATAAGACTTCAATCTTTTCATCCCAATCAGGCAGACGTAGCGCATTCGCCGCACGCTCGAGGATGTTGTCCAGATTGTGGGCGTCCTGCGCCTGAATAATCGCTTCAAGTTCGCCTTGCTCTTTGGCAAGCGCGTCGAAGTCCGCATCGGGTTCTGCATAAGCGGCATAGACTTCGTCTAAGCGTTTGAGGGCATTTTTGGCTTCAGAAACCGCTTCTTCAATCGCTTCACGCACGGTTTGCGTTGGGTCGAGTTTGGGTTCCTGTGGCAGGTAACCAATCTTCAGCCCTGGCATTGGGCGCGCTTCACCCTCAATCTCGGTATCGATACCGGCCATAATGCGCAGTAGGGTGGATTTACCTGAACCGTTAAGACCTAACACACCGATCTTGGCGCCGGGGAAAAAGCTTAAGGAAATGTCTTTAAGGATCTGCTTCTTAGGCGGAACAACCTTGCCCACCCGCAACATGCTGTAAACAAACTGAGCCATTTTTCTGCATCTATAAGTGACTAATGATGCGGCTAATTCTACTCGATTGCGCGCCGAACTCAACTCGGGATTGAGGCGCATTCAAGCTAAAACTGTAGGATTTTCATGTTTCAGAGACTGGGATTGTCGGCTCGTTACGAGTAGAATACCGCGCAACCCTACCTACAAGAATTGGCAGCTGGAGTAAGCAATGCTGAAAAAAGATATGAATATCGCAGATTATGATCCGGAACTGTTTAACGCGATTCAGAACGAAACTCTGCGTCAAGAAGAGCATATTGAGCTGATTGCTTCTGAAAACTACACCAGTCCACGCGTGATGCAAGCGCAAGGTTCACAATTAACCAATAAGTACGCCGAAGGCTATCCAGGCAAGCGTTACTACGGTGGTTGTGAGTATGTGGACGTAGTTGAAACCTTAGCGATTGAGCGTGCAAAACAACTGTTTGGCGCGACTTACGCAAACGTACAACCTCACTCAGGTTCTCAAGCAAACAGCGCCGTTTACATGGCATTGTTAAAACCAGGCGATACCGTTTTAGGTATGAACCTCGCTCACGGTGGTCACTTGACCCACGGTTCACCTGTTAACTTCTCCGGTAGACTGTACAACATCATTCCTTACGGCATCGATGAATCAGGCAAAATTGACTACGACGAAATGGAACGTCTGGCGGTTGAACATAAGCCTAAGATGATGATCGGTGGTTTCTCTGCATACTCTGGCATCGTTGACTGGGCAAGAATGCGCGAAATCGCAGATAAAATCGGTGCTTACCTGTTTGTCGACATGGCACACGTTGCGGGTCTTATCGCCGCTGGCGTGTATCCAAACCCAGTGCCACACGCGCACGTTGTGACCTCAACCACTCACAAGACCTTAGCCGGTCCTCGTGGCGGTATCATTCTGTCTGCTGCCGATGATGAAGAGTTATACAAAAAGCTGAACTCTGCGGTATTCCCAGGCGGTCAAGGCGGTCCTTTGATGCACGTTATCGCAGGTAAAGCGGTAGCCTTCAAAGAAGCTTTAGAGCCAGAGTTCAAAGCTTACCAACAACAAGTGGTTAAGAACGCTAAAGCCATGGTTGAAGTGTTCTTAGAGCGCGGTTACAAGATCGTTTCTGGTGGTACTGACAACCACTTAATGCTGGTGGACTTAATCGGTCGCGACCTGACGGGTAAAGAAGCCGATGCCGCTTTAGGTAGCGCGAACATCACAGTAAACAAAAACTCTGTGCCAAACGATCCACGTTCTCCATTCGTGACCTCTGGTGTACGTATCGGTACGCCTGCGATCACTCGCCGTGGCTTTAAAGAAGCTGAAGCGAAAGAGTTAACCGGTTGGATCTGTGACATCCTCGACGATGCTCACAATCCAGCGGTCATCGAGCGCGTAAAAGGCCAAGTATTGGCTCTGTGCGCCCGTTTCCCTGTTTACGGTTAATTCGTTAATTTATCCAGATATGGCGGCTGAGTTCACAACTGCTTAGGGTGTCACTCTTAGGTGGTTAACCTCAGCCGATAAATAGGATAAAATCCCATGGCCGCATTAAGCGGCCATTTTTATTGCTAAAATCGTAGACTTAAACCCGCTCGGTTTAAGCTAGATACAGCGAAAGCCATAGGCTTTATTCCATTCACGGCAGGAGGCTCAATGCATTGTCCATTTTGCAGCGCGACAGATACTAAGGTGATCGATTCCCGATTAGTGGCGGAAGGCCATCAAGTGCGTCGTCGCCGAGAATGCACCGAATGCCATGAAAGATTTACTACCTTCGAAGGGGCCGAATTAGTCATGCCACGGGTGATTAAACGCGATGGTACGCGTCAACCCTTTGATGAAGAAAAGCTGCAAGCAGGTATGTTACGCGCGGTCGAAAAGCGCCCCGTGTCCATGGATGAAATCGAGCAGGCCTTAAGTAAAATCAAGTCAACGCTGCGGGCGACTGGCGAGCGTGAAGTGCCATCCGAGATGATAGGCAACTTGATGATGGAACAGTTAATGAGCCTAGACAAGGTTGCCTATATTCGTTTTGCCTCGGTTTATCGCGCCTTTGAAGATGTCTCCGAATTTGGAGAGGCGATTGCGAAACTGCAAAAGTAAGGTGGATTATCTTAGGTTAGTGCTTGGGTTCGAGCCTCGTTTTGCGCTGCATTCGGTACGCTTCCTCAAGATTTCATAGGGTTTATATGAATTGCTCAGAACTCGACAACCAGATGATGAGCCGAGCCATACAACTGGCTCGCAAAGGATTTTATACCACTCGCCCCAATCCCAGTGTGGGCTGCGTTATCGTAAAAGATAATCAGATTGTCGGTGAAGGTTATCATCAAAAAGCCGGCGAGCCCCACGCCGAGGTGCATGCACTGCGCATGGCTGGCGAGCTTGCCCGTGGCGCGACCGCCTATGTCACCTTAGAGCCTTGCAGCCATTATGGTCGTACGCCGCCCTGCGCCTTGGCGTTGATCAACATAGGTGTAAAACGTGTGGTGGTGGCGGTTGAAGATCCCAATCCTCAGGTCGGTGGTCGCGGTATTCAAATGCTGCGCGATGCGGGCATTCAAGTGGATGTCGGTTTACATCGCGATGAGGCCTATGCTTTAAATCTTGGTTTTATGAAGCGCATGGAGTCGGGCCTACCTTGGGTGACGGTAAAGCTTGCCGCGAGTCTCGATGGTAAAACCGCATTATCCAATGGTGTCTCTAAGTGGATTACAGGCCCCGAAGCTCGCCGCGATGTGCAGCGCTTACGTTTGCGCGCCTGCGCACTGGTCACTGGGATTGAAACCGTACTGGCCGATGATCCATCCCTCAATGTGCGCTACTCAGAGCTTGGCAGTCTTAACTCACTATTGAGTGAGGCGCAAATTTTACAACCGCTACGGGTGATTTTAGACAGTCGCTGCCGCATGCCGATTAAGGCAGCTTTGCTTGCGATTGAATCGCCGATTTTATTAGTCTCAACTGAGCCATACTCGCCAGCCTTTATGGCGCAGTTGCCGTCCCATGTGACTTGTCTTCAATTACCGGCGATTGATGGTCGCATCTCGCTGCCCACACTCTTAAGCTATTTAGGCAAAAACTGTAATCAGGTGCTTATCGAAGCGGGCGCGACCTTAGCAGGTGCCTTTATCGGCGCGGGATTAGCCGATGAGTTAGTGCTATATCAAGCGATGAAAATCCTTGGGGCACAGGGACGTAATCTACTCGAATTACCCGATTATCAAATGATGGCCGATATTCCGACCCTCAAACTGGTCGATGAGCGTAAAGTGGGCGCGGATAAGCGTTTCACCTTAAGGCTCACGTTCAATCCATCTTTAGCGAATAAGTGAGTTAACCATGTTTACTGGGATTATTGAGGCCGTTGGCACGCTGCGAAAGCTTGAACGCAAAGGCGATGATATCCGTTTGACGGTCGCCAGTGGCAAACTGGATTTAAGCGATGTGCGTTTAGGCGACAGTATCGCCACCAATGGTGTGTGTTTGACTGTGGTGCAGCAATTAGCCGATGGCTATGTGGCGGATGTGTCGGCTGAAACTGTCAGTCTCACAGGCTTTGCTAACTATAAAGTCGGCACTAAGGTTAATCTTGAAAAGGCCGTCACCCCAACTACACGTTTAGGCGGACATATGGTCAGCGGACATGTGGATGGCATTGCCACCGTAGAGCAGCGTTTGGCGCGGGGCCAAGCGATTGAGTTTTGGTTAGCGGCGCCTACGGAGCTGGCACGTTATATTGCTCATAAAGGTTCTATCACCATCGATGGTGTGAGCCTAACGGTAAACGAAGTCGATGGTCATCGTTTCCGATTAACCATAGTGCCCCATACCGCGGGTGAAACCACATTGGTGGATTTGAAAGCCGGCGATAAGGTGAATATTGAAGTGGATTTAATCGCCCGCTATTTAGAGCGTTTAATGCGCTTTGATACTAAAGAAACCCAAGGCGGTGGGGTGACCATGGAAATGTTAGCCCGTGCTGGCTTTGTGCGTTAGGGCACTGGCACTTAGCTCACTTAGGTATAGAATTTCATAACAACAGTAAAATCATAAAGGTCCTACAATGGCGCTGCACAGTATAGAAGAGATCATCGAGGATATTCGTCAAGGCAAAATGGTTATTTTGATGGATGACGAAGACAGAGAGAACGAAGGCGACCTGATTATGGCGGCCGAAATGGTGACGCCAGAAGCTATTAACTTTATGGCGAAATACGGTCGTGGACTCATCTGCCAAACCATGACTAAAGCTCGTTGCCAGCAGCTAAATCTGCCCTTGATGGTAACCAATAACAATGCGCAGTTCTCGACTAACTTTACGGTATCGATTGAAGCTGCCGAAGGCGTAACCACCGGGATTTCGGCCCACGATCGCGCCGTAACGGTAAAAGCGGCCGTGGCTAAAGATGCCAAGGCATCGGATTTAGTACAGCCGGGTCATATCTTCCCATTAATGGCGCAGGACGGCGGCGTGTTAACCCGCGCTGGCCACACAGAAGCAGGTTGTGATTTAGCCCGTTTAGCGGGGCTTGAGCCGTCCGGCGTGATTGTTGAGATCCTCAATGAAGACGGCACCATGGCCCGCCGTCCTGATTTAGAGATTTTCTCTGAAAAACACGGCGTTAAAATCGGCACTATTGCGGCGCTGATTGAATACCGTAACACCAAAGAAACGACCGTTGTGCGTGAAGCAAAATGCAAACTGCCAACCCGTTTTGGTGAGTTCGATATGGTGACCTTTAGGGATACTATCGACAACCAATTGCACTTTGCCTTAGTGAAGGGCGAGGTGAAACCTGACTGTTTAGTGCGGGTGCATTTACAGAATACGTTTAACGATCTACTCCATTCTGAGCGCGATCAGCAACGCAGCTGGCCGCTCGAAAAAGCGATGGCGCGGATTTCTGCCGAAGGTGGTGTGTTAGTATTGCTTGGCAATCAAGAACATCCCAGTGAAATCCTCGCTAAAGTCAAAGCCTTTGAGGCGGAAGATCAAGGTCAGACGCCCGTGTCAGCCAAATGGCAAGGTACTTCACGCCGTGTCGGTGTAGGTTCACAAATTCTGGCCAGTTTAGGCGTGACCAAAATGCGACTCTTAAGCTCGCCTAAGCGTTACCATTCACTATCAGGCTTTGGCCTAGAAGTGACAGAGTACGTAGCTGAGTAACAGGCTAAGCTTTTAATAGGTTCCACTAAGGTAAAATTCACCATTTCTATCATTTGCATAAGGCCGTGGGCAATTGACTGTGGTATCATGTCGCCACTTTTCGCCCCGAGCCGGGTGCTTTAGCTAAATTAGGTAAGAAAATGAACGTAGTTCAAGGTAATATCGAAGCGAAGAATGCCAAAGTTGCGATTGTAATTTCGCGTTTTAACAGCTTTTTAGTAGAAAGCCTGCTTGAAGGTGCACTTGACACGCTGAAACGTTTTGGCCAAGTCAGTGATGAAAACATCACTGTCGTCCGTGTACCTGGTGCGGTTGAGTTACCGCTGGCGGCACGTCGTGTTGCTGCAAGTGGTAAGTTTGACGGCATTATTGCACTTGGTGCGGTAATCCGTGGTGGTACCCCTCACTTTGATTTTGTTGCAGGCGAATGTAACAAAGGTCTAGCTCAAATTGCATTAGAGTTCGATCTGCCGGTTGCTTTCGGTGTATTGACTACAGATACCATTGAACAAGCTATTGAGCGTTCAGGTACTAAAGCGGGTAACAAGGGCGGCGAAGCTGCGCTAAGCTTGCTTGAAATGGTCAACGTTCTGCAACAGCTTGAACAACAGTTGTAATAGTAGGAAAAATAATGAAGCCTTCTGAGCGCCGCAAGGCCCGCCGTTTAGCCGTTCAAGCCATTTATTCATGGCAACTAAGCGGGAATAATATTGCCGATGTCGAGCATGAGTTTTTAACTGAACAGAGTCTCGATGGTGTAGACGTAGCTTATTTTCGTGAGCTATTTGCAGGCGTAGCAACTAAGAAAACCCAATTGGATGAGTTGATCATTCCACACTTAGATCGCCCCATTGATGAGGTGTCTCCAGTGGAGAAAGCTATAGTACGCTTAGCGGCCTATGAGCTGACTTTCCGTAAAGATGTGCCATTTAAAGTTGCCATTAACGAGGCGATTGAATTGGCTAAAGCTTTCGGTGCGGATGAAAGCCATAAGTTTGTTAATGGATTACTCGACAAACTGGTTGCACGTAAGTAATAAGGACAAACGGTATCTTAGGATACCGTTTTTCATTGCTAACAAAGGTGGCCGATGTGAGTCGCGCCAAACTGTACAGTGAAAGAATTCCAACTTATTGAATGTTATTTCAATCACCGCGGCCCAACGCGCCGTGATGTTAAATTAAGTATTGGTGACGATTGCGCCCTTGTGCAGCCCGCCGAAAACAAGTCGATCGCAATTTCCTGCGATACCTTAGTCGAAAATGTTCACTTCTTCCCCGATATTCCACCTCAAGCCTTAGGTTACAAAGCCTTAGCGGTAAATCTTTCTGATTTAGCGGCAATGGGGGCTGAGCCTGCGTGGATGACGCTTGCACTCACTTTGCCTGAGGTTAACGAGACATGGCTAAGTGGTTTTAGTGAAGGCCTGTTTGAAGCGGCAGATTATTACGGTATTGCCTTAATTGGTGGTGACACAACCCGTGGTCCCAGAGCGATTAATATCACAGTGCATGGACAAGTGCCGCAAGGTAAAGCCTTGACCCGTCATGGCGCTAAGGCCGGTGACTGGATTTATGTAACGGGTACACTTGGTGATTCTGCGTTAGGGCTGGACTTGATCCGCGGCGTGCAACATGCGCGAGCGGAGCATAAAGAGTTCTTAATTAATCGCCATTATCGACCCACTCCTCGAGTATTGGCTGGGCAATCATTGCGCTCTTTGGCATCCAGTGCCATCGATTTATCCGATGGTTTTATCTCGGATATTGGGCATATCCTCAAGGCATCAAAGGTTGGCGCTGTAGTCGATGTGGGGGCGATTCCTTTGTCGCGGGCGATGCAAGATACCGTGAGCGAAGAACATGCATTAGGCTATGCGCTGACGGGGGGCGAGGATTATGAACTGCTCTTTACCGTGCCTGAGGCACAAAAAGGTGCGTTAGAAACCGCCCTCAGCCATGCAGGTACTAAGTTTGTCCGTGTTGGGCAAATCTGTGCGGGCAGTAAGCTTAAGTTGCAACTTAATGGTGAGCTATTTACGCCACCGTACCACGGTTTTGAGCATTTTTAATGAAGTTGTTATCCCAAGATCAGGCGCTGTCGCGCCTGTCCCTTAAAAATCCTATTCATTTTTTAGCCCTCGGTTTTGGCAGTGGTTTAGCGGCTAAGGCGCCAGGTACTTTTGGTACCTTGGCGGCAGTCCCGCTCTATTTATTATTGGCCCAGTTGCCCTTGTGTTGGTATTTAGCCGTGACCTTAGTGTGCGTACTCGCGGGGATTTATATCTGCGATAAGGCCGCTAAGGACATGGGCGTACATGACCATGGTGCGATTGTGTGGGATGAAGTTGCAGGCCTATTAATCACTATGATTGCCGCTCCTGCGGGTATTCTGTGGCTTGCTGTCGGTTTTGTGCTGTTTCGGCTATTCGATATCCTAAAACCTTGGCCGATACGTTGGCTCGACGCCAAAGTTGAAGGTGGTTTCGGCATTATGATAGACGATGTATTAGCAGGATTTTTTGCACTTATTTGTCTGCAAGTGATTGTCTTTATTAGCCAATAATATCTTTAGTTAACCCAAACTAAAGTTCGTTACCATATAAATGCCAATGCCTTATCTGCTGTAGATAAGGCATTGGTTATAAAGCTTTATTTTCGTTGCAGTGGCTTACTGTATTTTTACTGTAATAGTTCTCGTGCATTGGCGAGAGTGTTAGAAGTAATTGTATCGCCACCAAGAAGTCTGGCTAATTCTTGGATACGTTGCTCCCTATCCAAAGGCATCATTGTGGTTTCTGTACTGCCCGCCTTGTTGAATTTATTCACAAACATATGTTGATGGCCATTACCAGCAACTTGAGGTAAATGGGTTACACAAAGTACTTGAGTCGATTCTCCTAGACTACGTAGCATTCTGCCAACCACAGCAGCGGTCGGGCCTGAAATTCCGACATCCACCTCGTCGAAAATTAGGGTAGGAGTGGCAACCTTTTTCGCGGTAATCACTTGGATGCCTAAACCGATACGCGACAATTCGCCGCCAGAGGCTACCCGTGAAATCGGTTGTAAAGGCTGGCCAGGGTTGGTTGTGACCATAAACTCTATATTATCGCTGCCATTTACCGACATAATCTCGGGATTAAAATTCACTTCAATAGTGAATTTCCCCTTGGGCATATTCAGCTCATGGATGGATTGAGTCACTAACTTATCCAGTTCTTTCGCATAACGGTCGCGGCTCTGGCTCAGTTTTTGTGCGTTCGCTAAGTAAGCGGTTTTACTCGCTTCAACTTGGAGTTGGATTTCCTCTAACTTAGTTTCATCGTCATCGAGGGTTGTGAGTTCCGCTTTGAGTGCCAAATGATGTTCGGCTAATTTGTCAGGGCTAACATGATGCTTACGGGCCAGTTGCATAGCCTTTGATAGTCGTTCCTCTAAATAGGCAAAATGCGCGGGATCGAGTTCGAGTTTACTCAGGTAATGCTGTAATTCGCCCGCGCTCTCTTGCACTTGAATGAGGGCCTCATTCAACATAGTACTGACATTGGTTAATGCGGGATCATAGCTTTGCAAATTTTCAGCAAGGCTTACAGCCTTGTTAAGCAGTGACTCAATATTGCTCTCTTCGCCATCTGTGAGTAAATATAGGCTGGCTTGGCAGCTATCCACCAGTTCAGTGCCATTGGCGAGGCGTTTATGCTCTTGCTCAATATCTTCAAATTCACCGATCTTGAGGTCGAATTCGTCTAACTCTTCAACTTGATATTGCACCAGCTGTTTTCGGGCAATACGTTCATGCTGCGAAGCTTCTAATTGTTTGAGTTCGGCTTCGATTTGTTTACAGCGTTGATAGCTTGCCGCCACTGTGTCTATCAGTAGTCTGTGATTGGCGTAGCTGTCGAGCAAGGTGAGTTGATGCTCACTCTTTAGCATCGCATGGTGGGCGTGCTGACCATGGATACCGACCAGCAATTGCCCGAGTAATTTCAGTTGAGTTAACGGCACAGGATTGCCATTAATGTAGGCGCGTGAGCGGCCATCACTGCCAATAGTTCGACGCAGAATACACTCATCATCGAGTTCGAGATCGTTATCTTCGAGCCAACGTTTGGCAAGGGGAACATCGTGTAGTGAAAATCGAGCACTGACTTCGGTTTTACTTGCACCAGGGCGAACGCTGCTGGCATCGGCACGATTACCTAGGCACAAACCTAAGGCGTCGATGGCGATGGATTTACCTGCGCCAGTTTCACCAGTAATGCTGGTCATACCGGGACGAAAATCCAGTTCGAGAAAACGGACGATAGCGAAATTATTGATGCTGAGTTGGCAAAGCATAATGAGTTCCTGTCGAAAAACTTACCAAATCACTGTATTGATAAACAGTATATACTGATTTTATATACAGTAAAGTGGCTTTGGGTAAATATTCGACACATTGCAATAAGCTAGAGTTTAATCGCTTGTTTATGAATAGGTTTTAACAAGTTGCTCTAAAATAGGTAAGCTAAAAAAAGTCACTATAGTGCCAAATAATATCCCCTGCGCACTGGTTGAGGCTTGGGTGTTATAGCGCTGAGCAAGTAAATAGACGCTGGCCGCCGTAGGTAAGGCACTGAGGATTACACCCATCACTAAGTAATCTCCACTAACGCCCACGCTTTTAAGCATGAAGAAAACCAATGCGGGTTGTAGGATTAATTTAAAGAGGTTGATAAGGCTAAGTTCGATAAGATTCGTCAGGCTAAATACCTTGCTATCTTTTTGGTAGCGCATGGCTTTGGCTAATACCATGCCAACGGCAAATAAAGCGCAGGGGCTTGAGGTATTGCCAATTTGTTGGATCATCATCGCTACGCCAGAGGGCAGTGTTATCCCCAATGCCGAAATTGCAATGCCGATAAAGCAGCCGATAACGATGGGATTTTTAACCACAGCTAAACACATGATCACTACGGCGTGGTGTTGTCTGTGGGTATTTGTCGTAAGCTCCAGCGAGACCAAGGCCACGGCAAACATAAGCACGGACAATAAACTGGCTATGGCGGCGGCAACTAGGGCGCTTTGTTGTTCAGGAAATATAATCACCAGCAGCGGAATACCAATAAATGCGGTATTGCCAAAGGTGGCATTTAAGGCGCGCACGGCGGCAATTGCATGCTGTTTAGGATTGAAAAGTAAGGATATACCAACACAAATCAGATAAATCATCAGCATGGCGGCGCTATAGCCTGCAATAAATCCCCATTGCAGAATTTCTTGGATCGGTTGCTGGGCCAGTGCAATCAAGAGAATGGCAGGAAACGCAATATAGTAGACATATTGATTGAGCACTTGGTCGGTTTCTACTGGGAGAAAACGCAGTTTTTGTACAAGTGTGCCGAGCAGCATGATCCCGAAGACGGCAAACAGAGGGGTTAAAATGGTCATATCCCTCACTCATCCTTTTGTGTTTTTGCTTTCCCGCAAGAAGACGTTGTGGGTGCGCTAGCAGGGAATAATACCTAGGGTAATTGACAATAATTGGTGTTAGCGCAGTAAACTTATTGGCAAAATAGCATAGGATTAACCTTGGAAGCTATTGCGCTATGGTCGTAGAAATGAATAATTCTACGTTTAAAACACAATGAGTTAGTGCCTTATACCTGTGAGCGGCACTCACGCTAAACGATGGGATTGAACATGGCTGATGATGTTGGCGCTGAGCTGCAGTTAATTTATCTGTTTGTGCATTTGGTGAATGCGGGCAGTTTTTCTCAAGCCGCGAAAGTGCTCGATATGCCTATCGCCACCGTGAGCCGTAAGCTGGCCAAGCTTGAAGAAAAACTCGATAAGCAATTGTTTATGCGAAGTACCCGTAAGCTGAGGTTAACCGAGGAAGGTTTAGCGTTATTTCAGCGATATCAGAGTGCGATTGCACAGTTCGATGAGCTCAGTGGCATTGGCAGCGATAAACCTGAAGGCACATTGCGGATAGCTGCGCCAATCTCAATTATTTCAATTATCTTTATTCACGCATTAAACGAGTTTGGCCGTTTATATCCCGATATTCGTTTACACATTTCCCAAAGCAATGAGTTAGTGGATTTAATTGATAAAGGGATTGATGTCGCGATTGTCGGTGGTGCACAGCCTGATTCTTCTTGGGTGTCGAGTACTTTAGGTGAGCTTGATTATCGTTTGTTTGCGACGCCGGAATATTTAGCCCATGCCCCTGAATTGATCCATCCCGATGATCTTGAAAACCATCAGTTGATCAAAGTTTGGCCGCTGTTTAATTGGCATTTAAAGCATCCTAATGGCGAGTCTTTCTATTTTAATGGCCCAACAAAACTCACGCTCACGGATCTCCATGGCGCGATTCAAGCGACCTTAGATCATGGTGGTATTCTGTATGGGCCAGAATTATTTGTAAAACAACAGATTAAAGAAGGGCGTTTAAAAGTGCTCTTACCGGAATGGATTGGCGAACAACGTAGGATTTCGATTCTATATCACCAACGTAGTCAGCAACCGCTGAAAGTGAAGGTGTTTATCGAGTTTATGCAATCCAAAGCGCCCGAACTTTTTTCAATGGCTTAAGATTAACGTTTACGGGGTTTTAACGTATTTTGGCTCATGGAGTTTTGCGTTTGCTTCGCATCTTGCAGGCTCGCGCGGGTGGCGGGCACAATCCCAAGCTCACGGTAATAATTCACTAAACGGCGTAATTCAAATAGAGAGCCAATACGGTTTTGCCCGCCTATGGTGAGTTTCCAGGTATCGGTAAGGCCTTCGCTATTGGTTAAAATAAAACCTTGGTAAACAATTTTTTTCATATTGAATGGGTTATAGAGTTAACTCTATCCTCCGGTGATTCAAACCCGTCGCTGATGCTACCTAAGCAGTAAAAATGTTAGGTAACATCACCGGATTTTCAATGCAACTGAAGAGATAAACCCTAGACCTTAAACGGGTTTATTATGCGACGCTGATCCCGATATTCGATACACCCGCTTCGATAATCTCTTTGCGTAAACCCTTCACTAATTCGGCAGTGATCTTAGAGTTTTCTTCGATAATTTCCAGCAGGGTATTTTGTAGCGCGCGCTCTTCTTCCATTACTTCATGGGCGAAGACGTAGTCATCTAAGGCATCATCGGTTAACTCTACATCGCTGATAGTCTCGATATAGTTCGCCACAGTGCTTGAGGATAACTTGCTGATATTGGTTATATCTTCCTCAAGGTTGGTTTGAATCGCCCCAAGCAAAGTGGAAAGTGCAACCACGGCATCCATTGCTGGGTATACGCCATAGCTATCAAAATCGACAGGATCTGGGGTGTTATCTTCTAAGCGTTGCAGATGCACATCGATGTTGAATTTCAGCTTATTGTCGTACTGGGATTGCCAAAGAAGCTCGAGCACAGTGCTTAATACCGCAGGATCACCAAACTCACAAACCTCTGAAAACAGTTGATAGTTAGGCAACATTCGTTGGCAAAGGGCAATGGCAAAGAGTTTTTTCTGTGGTAGTTCTAGCGCTTTTAAACGCTTAAAGAAGCCCGTTTTTTTGGTCATCTGTTATTTCCGCTGATAGCTGTGATAGCACTTGTTTTGCCGCCGATTCTACCTTAGTTAGCTCATCAAGTAACTCTAGTATTTCCGGTTCGAGATCTTCGACACGGGCATCACGTTTCAATGCCGATTCAATCTCTTGGCATAATCGCTGTGTGGTCGGCACCCCGCAATAGCAACTGGCGCCATGAAGTTTATGGATAGTGCTGAGCATCGTGGTTTGATCGTTTTGACTCAGTGCCGTCTCTATCGCCGAGACCGTTTGAGGTAACGATTCCAATAACATGCGTAGCATATCTAATGCTAGGTCAGACTTATGGTTAGCTTGGGTTAAGCAAAGATCCCAGTTGAGGGTATGTAAATCAAAGTGAGTGAATTTGGGCCGAGTAATCCAGCGGTTAATCTCTGCTTTAAGTGCGGCTTCATCTATGGGTTTGGGCAAATAACCATCCATGCCACTACCTAAAATTAGCTCACGTTCCTCGGCAATTGCATGGGCGGTCACGGCAATAATCGGCGTATTGCGGTTCATCGACCCTTGGCGAATTTGCTTGGTCGCGCTGATGCCATCGGTGCCTGGCATCTGGATATCCATAAAGATAAGATCAAAAGTGCGAGTCTTCGCCTGTTTTACCGCTTCTTCACCGCTATTGACGGCGATAACGGTAGTGACTAGTTCGTTAAGCAGCGTATCAATCAGTTTTAAATTGGCGAAGTTATCGTCCACCGCTAATACGGTAAGCGATTGGCGCGCCGCTGGAACTGTAATACTTGCGGGTGGTAATAGGTCATATTCCATTGGTGGATAGAGCATATTACGCGCCAGTTGGTGCTCGCTTACTGGCAGAGACAATACCACGTCAGCATTGGGGCGAATAAACTGACTTAACATGTCTTGCTCTTGGCAGTCGAATAGCACGACTAAACAATCTGTTTTTGTCTTGGCTAGATTTAACGTACTCACCAATTGATTGGGATTGCTAAATCCATGGCAACTCAATAACACATAATCAAACGGATGCTCAGTCGTTGATAGGGTTGTCTGCAAACTAGGAATATGTTGATGATGAGTGACCTTAGTATCCCACTGTGTTAGTTGGCGACTAATCACTGAATGGGTGAGTACTCTGGGCTCATAAAAGAGCACGGTTTTATCTTTCAGTTTTTCAAGCGGTAGTGAATCACCAATTTGGAATTGACCAAGGCCTAATGGTAGGGTGAACCAGAAGTTAGAGCCCTTATCCACCGAAGAGGTAAAGCCAATTTGGCCGCCCATTTGATTGACGAGGCGTTTGGTGATGACTAATCCAAGCCCTGTTCCGCCAAAGCGGCGGGAAATCGAGGAGTCCGCTTGACCAAAGGCTTGGAACAGGAAGTCTTGCTGACTTTCATCAATCCCAATCCCGGTATCGATAACATCACAGCGCAGTACCACTTGTTCATCGGTCTGCGCTTGTAATTCTAATTTAACCAGTACGCTGCCTGAGTCGGTAAACTTGATAGCATTGCCCACTAAATTATTGATAATTTGGCATACACGCATGGCATCGCCGTTAACGTTGTCGGGGACATTCGGCGCAATATCAACCACTAACTCAAGCCCTTTGGCCTGCGCACTGCCGGAGATTAAAGTGATTGTCTCACCTAGGGTTTCCCTTAGGCCGAATGGCATGTTTTCTAACACCATTTTGCCGGCTTCAAGTTTCGAGAAGTCGAGGATATCGTTGATAATCGCCAGTAGATTAGTCGCGCTGCGCTCAATGGTATTAATGTAATCGACTTGGCTCGAGTGCAGCGGGGTTTTAACGAGTTGGCGCGCAAAACCAATCACACCATTAAGCGGTGTTCGCAGTTCATGGGACATATTCGCCAAAAACTCTGACTTAATGCGGCTGGCTTCTAACGCGCGTTTTTTGGCTAAATCGAGCTCGACGTTTTGGATCTCAATCTGTTCTAAGGTTTCCCGAAGATCCGATGTCGCCTGATCGATATTTTGCTGCATCTCATCGTGGTATTCCGATAATGATCCTGCCATGGCATTAATGCCGCGTTTTAGCAGATCTAGCTCGCCGATAAGATTACCTTCGAGCCGCGCATCCAGTTTACCCTCACGGATTTTGGCGACCACCCGCACCATTTCGGTAATCGGCTGGGTGACGTTTTTAACCAGACGAAAGGTAAACAACAGGTTCAATTGCACCCCAATCAACACGATAATAAAGGCGGCCACGGCGGCTCTGTGTTGCTCTAGCAAGGCGCGTTCTTTATTGATAATGATCGAAATATAGCCGAGCAGCTCGCCATTATCGGTTTGGATATCAAAATTTGCAGGCTCGCCGCCCGTCGGCTGAGCGGTTGCAAAGATAGGTGTGCGTAGAATAAGGCTGTCGCCTACATGTTCAATTTCGGTTTTATGCAGATTGGTTAGCGCCTCTTTGTAGCGCATGATCTCGAAATCTTTATGGTAGTGCGATGTAACAAAGAGTTGATTATGGATATCAAAAATCGCAATCGATTTAACCAGCGTGGATTTATTGAGTTGGGCTGCGGCAAGGAGTCTTTTCGTTGCTTCCCTATCATTACCGACCAGTCCCACTTCGCTGGCAATTGCTAAAGGCTCGATAATATTACTGCCCTGTTCAATCAGCGTATCTTCGAGTTCATAGAAGCGATTTATGGTAAAGTAGCTGCCCAGCAGAATACCGACTAAGATCGTCGGCGCAAGCGCAAGCACCAGAACCCAGGAACGTAAGCTGTATTTGGTCATGTTGTTGACAGGGTTCATAGCCGCAGCGCAGTTTCCTAAGTTCTAGGGACGATATAATTTTATAAGACTGCCAGAAAAAGGGCTGTCTTGACCAGTTTTTTATTGATTTAGAGGCCGAAATGGCACAATTTTTTAAAGCAAAACCAAATAGTTCCAAGCAATTGTCCGCGAAGCAATCCTTCAGCGTGCACCAGCTCGATCACCTTGGGGCAGGTATAGCACAACATCAGGGAAAAGTCGTATTTATCCCCGGGGCCTTGCCCAGTGAAACCGTGCAGGCGCAGCTGACCGAACAAAAGAAAAACTATGCCCGAGCCAAGCTGATTAAAATCGAGACGCCAAGCGCTGAGCGAGTCACGCCGTTATGTCCACATTACCAAAGCTGTGGTGGCTGTGATTTGCAGCATATGTCATTAGCTGGCCAGCGTGAGCATAAGTCGGCGGCCTTGATTGATATTATGGCCAAGTTTGCCGGCGCCGAAGGCAACTCAGTGCCTGCATTGACCGGCGAAGGTTGGCACTATCGCCGCCGCGCACGCCTTGCGACCCTATTTGATAAAAATACCAAGCAGTTAAGCCTTGGGTTTCGTGCATCGAGCAGCAACCAAGTGGTGCCTATTGATAGCTGTTTAGTCTTGGCTAAGCCCTTAGCGGATTTAATCGCCCCGTTTGCTAAGTTGCTTAATCAACTGGCGGCCAAATCGAGTCTTGGGCATGTAGAATTAATTGATGCCGACAACGGCCATTTTGCGGTAATTCGGATCACTAAATCCTTAAATGATAAGGACATGGCAAAGCTTG
Organism: Shewanella sp. POL2; assembly: GCF_000282755.1. NCBI lineage: Bacteria > Pseudomonadati > Pseudomonadota > Gammaproteobacteria > Alteromonadales > Shewanellaceae > Shewanella > Shewanella sp. POL2. Next base: position 41,805 of record NZ_AKZL01000009.1, on the reverse strand, counting down.
CGCAGTTTGCCGAGCAGCATCAAATCCATATTTGTTTGCAGGATAACAACGGTGAGTTCCATGGGGTGAATGGCTCGCTGTTATTGCCCGTTTATCAGCTACTTGATGATAAAGCCGATGCAACGCCTGTGAGCTTAACCTTTACCCCGGGTAACTTTGTGCAAGTCAATGCGCAAATTAACAAGGCCATGGTGGCGCAGGCGTTAGACTGGTTAGCACCGCAGCCGGGTGAGCGTATTCTCGATCTCTTCTGTGGTATGGGGAACTTCAGTTTGCCTTTAGCTAAACTGGGCGCCGAAGTGATTGGGGTTGAAGGGGTGCCAGAAATGGTCAGCCAAGCCCGTGAAAACGCGGCGGCAAATGGCTTAAGCAATTTAACCTTTTACCATGGCGACTTAAGTGCCGATTTATCCTGTGAGCCTTGGATGGGTAAGATTGATAAATTGCTACTCGACCCTGCGCGCGCGGGTGCATTTGAGAGTTTGCAATGGCTTAAGAAGATGAAACCCCGCCAAGTGGTGTATGTGTCTTGTAATCCGGCAAGCTTAGCCCGCGACAGTGCGGTGTTACTCGAACGTGGCTACAAGTTACAAAAGTTAGGCTTAATCGATATGTTCCCGCAGACACATCATATCGAAGCCATGGCGTTGTTTGAGCTTGCAAAATAAGGCTTATCGGTGGGGCAAGGTTTTCTCACTTGCCCGCGTTATTTGAGTGTAAAGTAAGCAAAGCGTTTGAATAACGTAAAAAATGTGAAGTTTCGTCTCGTTGGGTTTGACAAGTCCGTGCCAATGCTGAAGATAGGAGTGCCGAGGTGGTGCCACTTTTCTCTGAGCACGAATAAGGAAACAAATTAAGATGGTCTCTGTTCGCGAAGCGCACTTTAATGATCCCGATTTTCATCTTGAAGAGTGGGTGGCTCGCTATGTTAGTCATGTCGATGAGGCGCAAACCTTACTCGCCCTGATTGAGCAGGTCGATGCTTTACCCGCTAAGAGTCCTGCCGCGAAAAGAGAACTGCTCGAACGTGCCCGCGAGATGATTGAAATCCTCGCGCCGCTGAATATGGACATTGAGACGCTGCAAGCGGCCATACTGTTTGTGGTGTTTGATGCCGGTTTATTAGATGAAGAAGCGATCAAAGAAAAGTTTGGTGAGCCGCTGGCGCGGTTAGTCGCCAGCGTGGTGACCATGGATGCCATTGGCGCGTTAAAAATCAATCCCAATAGCCGCTCAACCGAGCCGCAAATCGACAATATCCGCCGCATGTTGCTGGCGATGGTCGAAGACGTGCGCGCCGTGGTGATAAAACTGGCCGAGCGTGTTTGTTTGCTGCGCGCCGTGAAAAATGCCGACGAAGAAACCCGCGTCTTGCTGGCCCGCGAAATTGCCGATATCTATGCGCCGCTCGCTAACCGTTTGGGGATTGGTCAGTTAAAGTGGGAATTAGAAGATATTTCCTTCCGTTATCTGCATCCAGATACCTACAAGGATATTGCCAAACAGCTTGATGGTAAGCGGTTAGACCGCGAAGTCTATATCGAAAAATTTGTTGAACAGTTGCAACAACGCCTCGATGAGGATCATATCCGCGCTAAGGTGTATGGTCGTCCAAAACATATCTACAGCATCTGGCGCAAGATGAAGGGCAAACACCTCAAGTTTGATGAGTTGTTTGACGTGCGCGCCGTGCGGATTGTCACCGAACGTTTGCAGGACTGCTACGGCGCCTTAGGGGTGGTGCATACACTTTGGCACCATATCCCGCGCGAGTTCGACGATTACGTGGCCAACCCTAAACCTAACGGTTATCAATCCATCCATACGGTTGTGGTGGGGCCTGAGGGGAAAACCGTTGAAATTCAAATTCGTACCCAAGATATGCATGAAGATGCAGAGCTGGGGGTTGCCGCGCACTGGAAATATAAAGAAGGTAATCACTCCGGTAAGCAAAGCGGTTACGAAGAAAAAATCAATTGGCTGCGAAAAATTCTGCAATGGCAGGAGGACGTGGTCGAAAGCGGCAACTTGGTCGAAGAAGTCCGCAGCCAAGTGTTTGAAGACCGAGTCTATGTGTTTACCCCAAGCGGTGAAGTGGTTGACTTGCCACTTGGCTCAACCGTGCTCGACTTTGCCTATTATATTCACTCGCAGGTCGGCCATAAGTGTATCGGTGCTAAGGTCGATGGCCGCATTGTGCCGTTTACTTATCAGGTTGAAACGGGTGAGCGTATCGAGATCATTACCTCGAAGCACCCTAATCCTAAGCGCGATTGGCTCAATCCAAACTTAGGTTATATCCGCACCTCGCGGGCGCGCTCGAAAATTCAGCATTGGTTTAAGCAGCAAGACCGCGATAAAAACATTATCGCCGGTAAAGAAATGCTCGAAGCCGAGCTGGCGCGAGTGAGCCTTAAAATCAAAGATGCAGCCATTGCCGTTGAGCGCTTTAATATGGCGAGTATGGACGACTTACTTGCGGCAATTGGCGGCGGTGATGTGCGGTTACATCAAGTCGTTAACCATATCCAAAGTAAGTTGCGCCTCGATGAGGCTAGCGAAGAAGATGCAGTTGAAGAATTAGTTAAGAAGAGCCAACCCAAATCTGGTACCAACAGCCGTGGGCAGGTGGAAGTGAATGGCGTGGGTAACTTACTTAGTCATATCGCCCGTTGCTGCCAGCCCGTGCCAGGGGATGAGATTTTAGGCTTTATCACCAAAGGGCGTGGTATTTCGGTGCATCGCTCCGACTGTGAGCAGGTGAAAGAGTTGATGCGCGTTCACCCAGAGCGTGGCGTCGATGTGGTTTGGGGCGAAAATTACTCCGGCGGTTATCGTATGCGTCTGCGCGTATTAGCCCATGATCGCAGCGGCTTATTGCGGGATCTCACCTCAGTACTCGCCGCCGAAAAGTCCAATGTACTTGCCATGAGCTCGTCATCGGATATTAAGAATCAAACGGCAGCCATTGAGCTGGAATTAGAGCTTTATAATCTCGATGGCTTATCGCGGGTGTTATCTAAGCTCTCCCAAGTTGATAGCGTGATAGAAGCAAGACGGCTTTAAGGTTAGCAATACCTTTCGAAGCGATTAGCCTCGAAATTAGCAATATGGAAAACTTTGATAAGAGATATAGATTGGGGGGGCGGAGGCTGTTCACCATTCTGAGCAATGGCATTTGCTCCCCGACGCGCAGCGAGTCCGTCCTTGGATGCTCGACCGCCCCATCCGTGGGGCGGACGGTCGTCTCGCAAATCACCATTGCTCAGCTTCCTAGCATCGTTGTTGGCTGTAGGTTTTAAAGAGACACACAGCATGCTTTGGGACATTCCCGAGTTAAATCCTTAACTCTAACTAGTTTGTTTCGGATTAAAAATTCTATGGAGATAACGCCGCCAGCATGAGCAGCTTTGTCTTGGGGGCGAAGTCGGAGGAAAAAAGACGTCGCCATGCCTAGCCTTGGTAACCATACTTTACTTGAAGAACTCATTGATCCAAGCGACATGGCTTTTGTTGACATTTTTTAGAGGAGCCAAAGAGTTAAAATCTAGCTCCCAACGTTTAAATAATACGAACAACTGGTTTATTGTACTCTGCGATACTGGCTCATTTAGCTCAATTATTAAATCCAAGCCGCGGCCAGTTACCGACTGATAATTTGGCAGAGAGTAAATCCACTCAAAAAACTTATCTTCATCTTCCTGACACCAGAAACTTGGCCCTTTTACTGTAATCTGCACGCATTTTCCTTGTATGGCTAACGTCTTAGTATTTATGCGCTGCACTGTTTGCAGGGCATAAATCGCTTGTTGGACTTGGCCGCTGCCACATCCATTTCAAGTGATATCAATGATGCTATAGGAATTAACTTTTTTGCGGTAGCGATTTTTATATACAGTTTGATGGTAATTACTTGATATCGTTTTACCTTTTTCCATTCTTTCACGCTTATTTTTTGCAGATGAATCGCTATCTAACGACTCAAAACTCCAAGGAATACACCTCCCCTCGGAGTTGCCGCGGGCGAATAGACAAATTGCGTGAGTCTCGCCACGGATGGCGAGCTAGCTTTCGCAGGTGCAGGGACGCATCCTTCGGAAGCGATAGCAAATTTGTCAATGAGCACAAGGGGCTTTCAACTCCGTTGGGGCGTCTTGGAGCATCCAAGGAGGATAGGACGAGCAGTCCTCCTTGGTCGGGTGTGGGGGGAAGCCCCACGACTTTGATTTTGATTAAAGTATTCAAACTACGAAAAAGATGGGATACATAACTTCTAAGTCGAACCATCAACTTTTCTATAGGCAAAGCTTTACTTGGTCTATTTCCCTTTTGAACTGCAAAACACACTTTGGGGCAAAAAGCTTTTAGCCAGATGAACAGTTCGATGGTCGTAAAGATTGTCATTGTTGCAACTGTGACCGTTGGCGACATGGATGTCGCCGTCGAGCCTATAGGGACATATTCACGGCGCGTCACTGGGGAAACAATGACAATTCATCCTACACACCTGACGACATACTTATCTAGTTTTAGGGCATATCCTCTTCGTTAAAGCCTAATATCAGACTCAAAATAGCACTTTGAGCTTGGCTACTTTATCATTAGCGCTTTATTGCCCTTATTACAGCCTTAGTTGCGACTCAGCTTGAGTGTATTCCTGTTTACGCATCCGGCGCATTGGCCTGTGTCGACTCTCTTGAAAGGATATCAGCATGACTTCCCATATCACGCCTTCTTCTACTACTGAGCTTTCAGCAACAGAGCTATCCACAAAAGAACTCTCTTCAAAAGTGCCATCACCAAACAAGCTTCCCGCAGCAGCAGTTTCAGCAACCGATGTCGCTCCACTATTGAAGATTATGGAGAAGCTGCGCGATCCGCAAACGGGTTGTCCTTGGGATAAGGCGCAGACATTTCAAACCATAGTGCCTTTTACCCTCGAAGAGGCCTATGAGGTGGCCGATACGATTGAACGTTTAGCCTTAGACGAATTGCCCGATGAACTGGGGGATTTATTATTCCAAGTGGTATTTTATTGCCAGCTAGGTAAAGAGCAGGGCAGGTTCGATTTCAGCACTGTCGTCAATAAAATCACCGACAAACTCACCCGCCGTCATCCCCACGTGTTTGGCGAAGCCACGTTTGAGGCCGATGCTAGTAGTCAGCAAATGAAGGTCAATTGGGAAGCAATCAAAGCCAGCGAGCGTGAGCAAAAGGCATTAGCGGCTGGGGTGACTTCACCAAGCGAGGTTTCTGTGCTGGATGATATTCCGCGCGCACAGCCAGCGTTATCCCGTTCTATCAAAATTCAACAGCGGGTCGCGCGCGTTGGGTTCGATTGGCCTGAGCTTGAGCCCGTTGTCGCAAAAATCCATGAGGAAATTGAGGAAGTGCTGGCGGAGGTGAACCAGCCAACGCTCGACCAAGCCAAAGTTCAGGCCGAAATGGGTGACTTATTATTTGCAGTGGTGAATTTGGCGCGTCATTTAAAGGTGGACCCAGAACAAGCGCTGCGCCAAGCCAATGTTAAATTTGAACGCCGTTTTAAAGGTGTAGAGGCATTTGCAAGACAAAATAATAAAGCATTAGAAGAACATAGCTTAGAAGAGTTAGATGCCTACTGGGATAAGGTTAAACAGGGCGAGCCAAGATAAAGGGCAAATTATCCGGATTGGTGTTTGTCGAATGGCAACACCTTTGGTATACTACTGCCCCGTCCTAGTGCTTTCTTACAAGCACGTATTTTCAAACTCATTTTCTCAGGTTCAGCATGACTACAAGGTATATCTTCGTTACTGGTGGTGTGGTTTCATCACTAGGTAAAGGCATTGCAGCCGCTTCATTAGCCGCAATTTTAGAGGCCCGTGGTCTCAATGTAACCATCATGAAACTGGACCCATACATTAACGTTGATCCAGGTACCATGAGCCCAACGCAACATGGTGAAGTGTTTGTGACTGAGGACGGCGCAGAAACAGACCTCGACCTAGGCCACTATGAGCGTTTCATCCGCACGAAGATGAATCGTCGCAACAACTTCACCACAGGCCGTATTTACGAAGAAGTATTACGTAAAGAACGTCGCGGTGACTATTTAGGCGCGACAATTCAGGTGATCCCGCACATCACTAACGCGATCAAAGAAAAAGTATTAGCTGGTGGCGAAGGTCACGATGTGGCTATCGTTGAAATCGGCGGTACTGTGGGTGATATCGAATCACTGCCATTCCTTGAGTCTATTCGCCAATTAGGCGTTGAACTGGGCCGCGATCGTACCCTGTTTATGCATTTAACCTTAGTGCCATTCTTAGGCGCTGCGGGCGAAGTGAAAACCAAACCGACTCAACACTCTGTAAAAGAGTTGCGTTCTATCGGTATTGCACCAGACGTATTGATCTGCCGTGGCGACCGTGCGATTCCTGCCAACGAGCGTGCGAAGATTTCATTATTCTGTAACGTTGAAGAACGTGCAGTTATTTCATTAAAAGACGTCGACAGCATCTACAAGATCCCTGCGCTGCTGCGCTCACAGGGTTTAGATGACTTAGTGGTTAAGCGTTTTGGCTTAGAATGCCGCGAAGCTGACTTGTCTGAGTGGGAAAACGTCATTTACCAAGAAGCCAATCCAAACGGCGAAGTCGTGATTGGTATGGTAGGTAAATACATCGAACTGCCAGACGCCTATAAATCAGTCAACGAAGCGTTAAAACACGCAGGCCTGAAAAACCGCGTATCTGTGACTATCAAGTATATCGACTCACAAACCGTAGAAGCCAAAGGCGATGAAGTCTTACAAGGTTTAGACGGTATCTTAGTCCCAGGGGGCTTCGGTGAGCGCGGTGTGGAAGGTAAGATTCAGGCGGCTAAATTTGCCCGTGAAAACAACCTGCCATACTTCGGTATCTGTTTAGGTATGCAAGTGGCACTGATTGAATTTGCCCGTAACGTTGCTGGCATGGCCGATGCTCACTCAACCGAATTCAATAAAGCAACGCCATTCCCAGTGGTTGGCTTAATCACTGAATGGGTTGACGAAGAAGGTAATGTTGAACAACGCCATGAAGCCTCTGATTTAGGTGGCACTATGCGTTTAGGTGCGCAGTTATGTCACCTGTTGGAAGGCTCAAAAGCGGCGCAAGCGTACAAAGGTAACACTTGTGTTGAGCGTCACCGTCACCGTTACGAAGTGAACAACAAGTACAGAGAACGTTTAGAACAAGCGGGTCTGGTATTTAGTGGTTTATCTTCTGACCGTAAACTGGTTGAGATGATTGAGCTCAAAGATCATCCTTGGTTTGTAGCGGGTCAATTCCACCCAGAATTTACTTCGACCCCACGCGATGGTCATCCATTGTTCGAAGGTTTCGTTGCTGCCGCGAGTGCACATCAAAAAACGTGATCTGAAGAAATAAATTTTAAGGCCGGACCCGCGACAGTGGGCCCGGCCTTTTGTTACACTCAGGCCGCGTAAACATGAGTCAAAACTCATACCCATGTGTATAAACGACATGCGTATAGACGGAAATAGTAAACGGAATTTAAAGATTTTGGTCGTACTCTACATCTGTTAATTCCCATTGGTATTGGTTTTTTCTTTTCTCTTTTAAACTTAAATCGAGGGTAATATGGCTAAGATTATTAACGTGATTGGTCGCGAGATTATGGATTCTCGTGGTAACCCAACAGTTGAAGCCGAAGTGCATTTAGAAGGTGGTTTTATCGGTATGGCGGCTGCGCCATCTGGTGCTTCTACCGGTAGCCGCGAAGCACTAGAACTGCGTGATGGCGACAAGAGCCGTTATTTAGGTAAAGGTGTATTAACTGCTGTGGCTAACGTAAACGGTCCTATCCGTGCTGCGTTAATCGGTAAAGATGCGACTGCCCAAGCCGAACTTGATCAAATCATGATCGACTTAGACGGCACTGAAAACAAAGACAAGTTAGGCGCTAACGCGATTCTCGCTGTGTCTTTAGCGGCGGCTAAAGCGGCTGCGGCATTTAAAGGCATGCCTTTATACGCTCACATTGCGGAATTAAACGGCACACCTGGCCAATATGCTATGCCAGTACCGATGATGAACATCCTCAACGGTGGTGAGCACGCGGATAACAACGTTGATATCCAAGAATTCATGGTGCAACCTGTTGGCGCGAAAAACTTCCGCGAAGCTTTACGTATGGGCGCTGAGATTTTCCACACTCTGAAAAAAGTACTGCACGGTAAAGGTTTAAGCACTTCTGTGGGTGACGAAGGTGGTTTCGCACCTAACCTGTCTTCTAACGCTGATGCATTAGCGGTAATCAAAGAAGCTGTTGAATTAGCAGGTTACAAGCTGGGTACTGACGTGACTCTAGCATTAGACTGTGCGGCTTCTGAGTTCTACAAAGACGGTAAATATGACCTGTCTGGCGAAGGCAAAGTATTCGATTCAAACGGTTTCTCTGACTTCCTGAAGTCACTGACTGAACAATATCCAATCGTCTCTATTGAAGACGGTCTGGACGAGTCAGATTGGGATGGTTGGGCATACCAAACTAAGATCATGGGCGACAAGATCCAATTAGTGGGCGACGATTTATTCGTAACCAACACTAAGATTTTAACCCGTGGTATCGAGAACGGCATTGCAAACTCAATCCTGATTAAGTTCAACCAAATCGGTTCATTAACTGAAACCTTAGCGGCTATCCGTATGGCAAAAGCGGCGGGTTACACTGCGGTGATTTCACACCGTAGCGGTGAAACTGAAGACGCCACCATCGCTGATTTAGCGGTAGGTACTGCGGCTGGCCAAATCAAGACCGGTTCACTGTGCCGTTCTGACCGTGTGGCTAAATACAACCAATTGCTACGTATCGAAGAGCAATTAGGTGAAAAAGCACCGTATCGCGGTTTGAAAGAAATCAAAGGTCAGGCGTAATTTAGCCGACCGATGTAAAAAGGCCACCACTTGGTGGCCTTTTTTGTTGTACTATCTGCAGTATCTTTTTTTAATCCAAGACATTGACGCTAATTCCTCCATGAAATTTTTTGTCATTGCACTCATAGTGCTACTCGGTTTACTGCAATATCGGCTGTGGTCGGGCGATAACAGTCTGCCCGAATACTTTGTTCTGCAAAAACAGATTGCGGCTCAGCAAGATGGTAATGCAAAACTCAATGAGCGTAACCAAGTGCTTAAAGAAGAAATTATCGATCTTAAGAGTGGTACCGAAGCGATTGAAGAGCGGGCGCGTAACGAGCTTGGCATGGTGAAGGAGGGCGAAACCTTCTATCGCGTGGTGGGCGGTGACCGTGCAGTATCGAGTCCCTCGCAGTAACGGAGCACAAATGGATATCGTCTTAGAAGCCGCGCCACAGACTGAAACAGAAGTCGCTATTCAGCTGGATCCTTTTTCACCTAATGTGGTTGCGATTGTGCCAGCCGCAGGGATTGGCAGCCGCATGGGCGCGGGTAAACCCAAGCAATATTTAACTTTGTTGGGGCAAAGCATTCTGGCTCATACCTTAGACAAGTTATTGTCCCATCCGCAAATTAACCAAGTGATTGTCGCGTTGCATCCTGAGGATACCGAGTTTGCCGCGTTACCCCAGGCCAAGCATCCCAAGCTGGTGACTGTTATTGGCGGCTCTGAGCGCGCCGACTCAGTGCTGGCGGCACTCGATAAGGCGCCCGACAATGGTTGGGCTTTAGTACACGATGCGGCTAGACCCTGCTTAACGGCGCAAGACATAGATAAATTGCTGGCTTCGCGGGTGCACTTTCCCCAAGGTGCCATTTTGGCGATGCCAGTCCGCGATACCATGAAGCGCGCCAATAGCTTAGGTGAAATCAGCTCGACCGTTTGCCGCGATAATCTCTGGCATGCCTTGACGCCGCAGTTATTCCCAACCTCCTTGTTGCGATTGCATTTAAAAGCCGCGCTTGCCGCAGGGGCCGTTGTGACCGATGAAGCCTCGGCAATGGAATGGGCGGGAATTTCCCCTGGATTAGTCGCTGGGCGGGCGGATAACATTAAAGTGACCCATCCCGATGATTTGGAGTTAGCAGAACTTTTTTTACTGCGTGCTAAGGCTTGAAGGCAAGCTGAGTGAATTGCGCAATTTATTAAATACGTTAGGAAATAAGTCATGAAAATCCGTATCGGCCATGGTTTTGATGTTCATAAATTTGGTGAACCGCGCCCGTTAATTTTATGCGGGGTCGAAGTACCCTACGAAACGGGGCTGGTAGCTCATTCCGATGGTGATGTTGTCCTGCATGCCATCTCCGATGCCATTTTAGGGGCGATGGCCCTTGGGGATATAGGTAAACATTTCCCTGATACCGATGCCGCCTATAAGGGCGCCGATAGTCGCGTTTTGCTGCGCCATTGTTATGCCTTAGCGCGGGCGAAGGGATTTGAGCTGGGTAATCTGGATGTCACTATTATTGCCCAGGTGCCTAAGATGGCGCCGCATATCGAGGATATGCGCCACGTGCTGGCAGCCGATCTTAATGCTGATATTGCAGATATCAACGTCAAGGCCACTACCACAGAAAAACTCGGATTTACCGGCCGTAAAGAAGGCATCGCGGTTGAAGCCGTCGTATTACTCAGCCGCCAATAGCCTGCAACTTTAAGAGATAAGAAAGACCCATGAGCGAACTACATTACCTGTACGGCAAACCGACGGGCACCGCAGATTTAAGAACCGTTAACAGCGACTTTATCGTCAAAGAGATTTTGCCTTTTAGCCCGTCGGGCGAGGGCGAACATCATTTAGTCCACATTCGTAAGGATGGATTGAACACGGTACAAGTGGCTGAAATGCTGGCAAAGTTCGCTAAGGTTCATCCCAAAGAAGTGACCTATGCAGGACAAAAAGATAAAAATGCCATCACAGAGCAATGGTTCGGTATTCGCATCCCTGGTAAAGAAACGCCAGTATGGAGTGAGCTTAATAGCGACCGTCTAACCATATTATCCAGTAGTCGCCACAGCAAAAAATTACGTATTGGCGCGCTCTTGGGCAACCGTTTTATCCTTACCCTGCGCAATGTCACAAACGTGGAAGACATTATCAGCCGCATCGAGAAAGTCAGCCAAATAGGTGTGCCCAATTATTTTGGTGAGCAGCGTTTTGGGCATGATGGTAAAAACCTGGTGATGGGACGGCAAATGTTGGCGGGCAAAAAGGTGAAAGACCGTAATAAGCGCAGCATGTATCTGTCTGCGGTGCGCTCCAATCTATTCAATACCGTTGTCTCCTATCGTTTAGCCAATTATGGCACTAAACCCTTAGCGGGGGATTGCGTGATGCTGGCGGGCAGCAAAAGCTTTTTCGTTACGCCTGAATGGGATTTAGTGGTATTAAAACGTTTGATTGAGAAGGATATTCAACTTTCTGCGCCACTTTGGGGTCGCGGAAAAATGCTGCCGCAGGGCGAAGCCGCCGAGGTTGAAACCCAAGCCATGGCTGAGCTGGGCGACGATTGCTACGGCCTTGAGCACGCAGGTCTTGAGCAGGAACGCCGCCCATTGCTACTGGAACCTCAAGGACTTAAATACGAGCAAACCGCGGATGGATTGGTACTCGAGTTTATTTTACCTGCGGGTAGCTTTGCGACATCGCTGTTAAGAGAGCTGGTTGATTATCAAGATGTGAAAGAGCTGCAATGGCAAGCAACAGTTACGCCGGATACGAATGCTCCTGAGGCAAATACTGCAACTGAAAGCGATGTTGCAGAGGTCAATCTAATCGATAATGGCGAGTCCACTTTATGATCCGCATCCTTGTCAGCAATGATGATGGGGTGAATGCGCCGGGAATAAAAGCCTTAACGGAGGCGCTTGCCGAAATCGCCACTGTGATGACGGTCGCACCTGATCGTAATTGTTCCGGTGCAAGTAACTCTTTAACCTTGACTAATCCATTAAGAATTAATAGGTTAGATAATGGTTATATTTCGGTGTACGGTACACCAACAGATTGCGTCCACTTAGCCATACGGGAGCTCTGTGATGGTGAGCCGGATATGGTGGTATCGGGCATCAATGCTGGCGCGAATATGGGGGATGATACTTTATATTCGGGTACGGTCGCGGCGGCAATGGAAGGGCGTTTTTTAGGCTTCCCCGCGGTAGCGATTTCGCTTAATGGCAAAGCCTTTAAGCATTATCACACTGCCGCCGTTTACGCGCGGCGAATCGTGCAGGGGCTATTAGCGCACCCGATTGCCAGTGATCAGATCCTCAATATCAATGTGCCGGATTTACCGTTGGATGAGATTAAAGGCATAAGAGTGACGCGCCTTGGAGCGCGGCATAAAGCTGAAGGCATTGTGCGTACGCAAGATCCCGCAGGACGAGAAATTTTTTGGCTCGGCCCACCGGGTGTTGAACAAGATGCGAGTGAAGGTACCGATTTCCATGCCATTGCTCATGGTTATGTGTCGATCACTCCGTTAACCGTAGACTTGACCGCGTATAAACAATTATCGATATTGCAAAATTGGGTAGATAAAATATGACTCGAGTTGCCTTAACATCGGCGGTGAATTTAGCGAAAAAGCTTCAGGATGCGGGGATCCGCAATCCAGCCGTGCTTAAGGCAATATCCTATACACCACGCGAATTGTTTCTTGATAATGCGTTAGCCCATAAAGCCTATGAGAATACAGCCTTACCTATTGGTCAAGGGCAAACCATTTCTCAGCCTTATATCGTCGCGCGAATGACTGAGTTACTGCTGCAGCATCAGCCACATAAGGTGCTTGAAGTTGGAACGGGCTCAGGTTATCAAGCGGCGATTCTCGCCCAATTAGTACCAGAGCTTTGCACTGTGGAACGTATAAAGACGTTACAGATCCAAGCAAGGCAAAGATTAAAGCGGCTCGATCTGCATAATGTTTCCTTTAAGTATGGCGATGGCTGGCAGGGCTGGCAGAATCGTAGTCCCTATAATGGCATTATGGTCACCGCAGCTGCCGCAAAGGTTCCTGAAGCGTTATTATCCCAGTTAGCCGAAGGCGGTGTATTAATTATCCCTGTGGGTGAAGAAACGCAGCAATTGATGCGGATTACGCGTCACTTGGATAGTTTTAGTTCTGAAGTGATAGAGACAGTCAAATTTGTTCCTTTAGTAAATGGTGAGCTTGCATAGCGCGTTTATCGATTTATAAATTACTAAAACAGTAAGATAGCCCCAAAAAGGAGTTTTTATTGTTGAATGCGGGTTTACTTTTAAACCTCAGTTTACTGTTGTTGCTTGCGGGCTGTAGCTTTCAGGCGAGTCGCCCCGCACCTGTCGAAAGTCTTTCCCACAATTATTCAAAGCACAACAAAGGCAATATTAAATCCAATTCATATAAAGTTAAGAAAGGCGACACTCTTTACTCTATTTCTTGGGCTGCAGGCAAAGATTACGCCGAAATTGCTAAAATTAATCAATTAGATAAATCGTATACCATCTATCCTGGTCAGGTTTTGTATTTAACATATGACCATAATCAAAATAGTAAACCTTCTACGACTTTAGGTGGAATTAATTCGGTAAATAAAGGTGGATATCAGCATAATAAAAATAAAAAACAATCAGTTAGTGATGATTTTTCTCAGAATTCTGTATCTAGTGAAACACCGAAAAAAACACTTGATCAGAAAGCAAAGCCTGCGTATTCTGCAACAAGTTCCCAACAAAATATTAACCCTTTAATAATTGCTCCGACATCGACACTACCCGATAGTGTAAGCCAGTGGCAATGGCCTGTAAGAGGTAAATTGATTGGGACATACTCTGCCAATGAGCAGGGAAATAAAGGAATTAAGATCGCAGGAAAACGCGGAGATATCATCAAAGCCGCTGCAGATGGGCGGGTGGTATACGCAGGTAGTGCTCTTAGGGGTTACGGTAATTTAGTGATTATTAAACATAGTGACGATTACCTTAGTGCCTATGCTCATGCAGATCAGATCTTAGTCGAAGAAAAGCAACATGTCCTCGCTGGACAGACAGTTGCAAAAATGGGCAGTACAGGTACTAATCAGGTAATGCTTCGCTTCGAGATCCGTTACCACGGTCAGTCTGTTAACCCACTTAACTATTTACCTAAGCAATGATTGTTTAGGGCCTTGTTGGCATGGAGGATAAAAAATTGCAGTAATTCAAGCAGTTTACATTAGGTTTGGGAGATTTGATCATGAGCCGCATAAATAGCACTGCCGCAGAAGAACTAGTAGATTTTTCCGTAGATACCGCAGAGTTTGATCTCGATAAAGAGGATATTGCCGCTGATTTAGTTCAAGAACTAGGACTCGAACAACAGGTTCAAGATGACCTGCAAAAAAATCTTGATGCCACCCAGCTCTATTTAGGTGAAATAGGGTTTTCCCCACTGCTTAGCGCAGAAGAAGAAGTTTACTTTTCCCGTAAGGCCTTAAAAGGCTGCGAAAAATCCCGTAATCGCATGATTGAGAGTAACCTGCGACTCGTGGTTAAAATTGCCCGTCGTTACAATAATCGTGGCTTAGCGCTGCTGGATTTAATCGAAGAGGGTAATCTTGGCTTGATCCGTGCGGTGGAAAAATTCGATCCAGAAAGAGGCTTCCGCTTCTCAACCTATGCGACTTGGTGGATCAGACAAACGATTGAACGTGCCATCATGAATCAAACCCGCACGATTCGCTTGCCAATCCATGTGGTAAAAGAACTCAACGTGTATTTACGTACGGCTCGGGAATTAGCGCAAAAACTTGACCACGAACCTACGGCAGAAGAAATTGCCGAAAAACTGCAAGTATCCAGTGTTGACGTCAGCCGTATGCTGAAGCTCAATGAGAAGATCACCTCTGTCGATATCCCCTTAGGTGGCGATAACGACAAGGCGTTACTCGATGTGCTGGCCGATGACGACAACGTAGGCCCTGACTACAAAGTACAAGATGAAGACATTTCAAACTCAGTGGTGAAATGGCTTAACGAACTCAATACCAAGCAAAGAGAAGTGTTAGCGCGCCGCTTTGGTTTGTTAGGTTATGAACCCTCAACCCTTGAAGACGTCGGTGCTGAAATTGGCCTCACCCGTGAACGTGTTCGCCAAATTCAAGTGGAAGCCCTAAAACGCATGCGCGATTTGCTGGGGGCGCAAGGGCTATCTGTAGAGGCTTTATTTAGAAACTAATGCTTAAGGTTGTTTAATCAACCCATAAAAAAACGCCCACTTTGTGGGCGTTTTTATTATTAAGTTACGATGAACAAAGCTATTTAACTCAAGCGTTTAAGCTCATAGAGTAAATCCAGTGCCTGTTTTGGGGTCAGGTTATCTGGATTGATGGCTTTTAACTTGCTTATGGCCGGATTCTCCACTGGCTCCGGCAGGGCTAACAAGGTTTGAATCGGTGCCTTTGTGCCCTCTACTTGATGGTCGCGACTCTCAAGCTGATGTAGTTTATGTTTTGCCGCCTTAATCACCCGAGCTGGTACACCAGCAAGGGCCGCAACTTGTAAACCGTAACTCTTACTGGCCGCACCTTCTTGCACCGCGTGCATAAAGGCGATGGTGTCTTCGTGCTCAATCGCATCGAGGTGCACGTTATAGACCCCAGCCATGAGTTCCGGTAACTGTGTTAACTCGAAATAATGGGTCGCAAACAGCGTCATCGCGCCGACTTGCTGTGCTAAATACTCAGCCGCAGACCAGGCTAATGACAGGCCATCGTAGGTTGATGTGCCGCGACCAATTTCATCCATCAAGACTAAACTCTGCGCAGTGGCATTATGGAGAATATTGGCCGTTTCAGTCATTTCCACCATAAAGGTTGAACGGCCTGAGGCGAGATCGTCTGAGGCACCAATACGGGTAAAAATTCGATCGATAGGACCAATAATGGCGCGATCTGCGGGTACAAAGCTGCCAATGTGTGCCATTAGGGTGATCAGTGCAACTTGACGCATGTAGGTCGATTTACCGCCCATGTTTGGACCTGTAACAATCAACATCCGGCGTTGATTGTGCAGAGTGACAGGGTTGGCGATAAAAGGCGTTTGACTCACACGCTCAACCACAGGGTGACGACCCGCTTCAATTTTTACCCCGATTTCGCTGCTCAGTTCTGGGCAGGTATAGCCTAAGGTTTCGGCACGTTCGGCAAAGTTACTGAGCACATCGAGTTCGGCGGCTGCTCTGGCAAAGGCTTGTAGCTCATGCAATTTGGGGAGGATTAAATCAAACAATTCGTCCCACAGTTGTTTTTCAAGAGCGAGCGCCTTACCTTGGCTCGACAGCACTTTTTCTTCATATTCCTTAAGCTCGGGCGTGATATAACGCTCCATATTCTTAAGGGTTTGACGGCGTTGGTAATTTAATGGCACTTGCTGTGATTGCAGACGGCTGACTTCAATGTAGTAACCATGGACTCGGTTGTAGCCTACCTTCAGCGTAGCAATGCCAGTGCGTTCTTTTTCCCGCGCTTCGAGTTGTACTAGATAATCGCTGGCACCTTCACTTAAGCCACGCCATTCGTCTAATTCGGCATTGTAGCCTTCACGGATTACGCCGCCATCACGGATAAGCATGGGCGGGTTATCGACAATAGCGCGCTCAAGCAGTTGTTGCTCTTCGGGAAACTCGCCTAAGAGTTGACCTAGTTTCACCGTATGGGGAGCACTTAACTGTGCTAATGATTGCTGTAATTGAGGCAATAGGTTTAATGCTTGGCGTAGGCGGGCAAAATCCCGTGGACGAGCGGTACGAAGCGCCAGTCTTGCCATGATACGTTCGATATCACCTAGGGCTTTAAGCTGCTCATGCAATGACTCATGGGCCGCGGTCGCGAGCAACTCATTGACCGCCGTTTGGCGAGCAAAAATCTGTGCATGGTCCCTCAACGGCTGATGGATCCAGCGTTGTAACATACGGCTGCCCATGGCTGTGGCAGTATTGTCGAGCACGGCTGCTAGGGTGTTATCCCGACCACCACTCAAATTTTGTGTCAGCTCGAGGTTGCGGCGCGTTGCCGCATCCAAGACAATCGTATCGGTTTGATTAAAACGGGTAATAGCATTGATATGGGGCAGGGCGGTGCGCTGGGTGTCTTTTACGTACTGCATCAAGCAGCCTGCCGCTTGCAGCGATAGGCGAGCATCGGTTATGCCGAAACCGTGTAAATCCTTAGTGCCAAACTGGGCCAACAGCAGTTTGATACTGGTATCGTAATCAAATTCCCACTCAGGGCGGCGACGTTTGCCTTTAAAATGATGCAATAACTCCAGTGCACCAAAATCTTCGCTATAAAGAATTTCGACCGGATTCGTACGTTGCAACTCGGCTTCGAGGGACTCCTTCGTCTCTAATTCGGCAATCACGAAACGGCCAGAAGACACATCTAGAGTCGCATAGCCAAAGCCCACTTTGCCTTGATAAACCGCGGCCAACAGATTGTCTTGCCGCTCCTGCAATAGCGCTTCATCGGTTAAGGTTCCTGGGGTGACAATGCGTACGACTTTACGCTCAACCGGACCTTTTGAGGTGGCAGGATCGCCAATCTGTTCGCAAATCGCAACCGATTGGCCAATTTGAACCAATTTTGCGAGATAGCCTTCAACTGCATGGTAAGGGATACCCGCCATCGGGATCGGGTCGCCACCACTTTTGCCTCGGGCCGTAAGGGAAATGCCCAATAATTCAGAGGCTCGTTTGGCGTCATCATAGAAGAGTTCATAGAAGTCACCCATACGATAAAACAGCAGCATGTCGTGATGCTCTGCTTTCATGGTCAAATATTGACGCATCATCGGGGTATGTTTTTCTAAATCATCGGTATCTATAGGATTCATTAAATCGTTATCGTCCGCTATGCCGGCCCTGAAATAGGGAATAAAGTCATACAGTAATGGGAGATAAAATCAGTTGATTTGCACTATTACTGTCTAAAATCAATTGGCGCCAATCTTAGCAACAATTTACAGAAAATTGATCCTCAAAGCGTGGATATTCACTGATATCTTGATAAATCTGCAGGATGGGTGGGTAAAAGCTTGTCTAAATGGAAAAATTTTCTGACTGAAAAATAATTCATTCACAGGTATTGATACTGTATGATTGTACAGTATACTAGTCAGCAGATTACGACAAAGAGCCTCGCTTTTTGATCACCCGCTTTATTAAATTGAATATCACTTTTGACAGTACTGATGCTGTCTAGATGAGGGAATAGGAATGAAGGTCGATCCAAACAAAGAGAAAGCACTTGCTGCAGTATTGAGCCAAATTGAGAAGCAATTTGGTAAAGGCTCCATCATGAAGCTGGGCGAAGACCGCTCTATGGATGTTGAGACCATTTCTACTGGTTCTCTTTCCCTTGACGTTGCCCTCGGTGCGGGCGGCCTACCAATGGGCCGTATTGTTGAGATTTATGGTCCTGAATCATCAGGTAAAACAACTCTGACATTAGAAGTGATTGCCGCTGCTCAGCGCGAAGGTAAAACCTGTGCCTTTATCGATGCGGAGCACGCTCTCGATCCTATCTACGCGAAAAAGTTAGGCGTAGATATTGATAACTTATTGTGTTCACAACCCGATACCGGTGAACAAGCTCTTGAGATCTGTGATGCGTTAACCCGTTCTGGCGCGGTAGATGTGATCATCGTTGACTCGGTCGCGGCATTAACACCCAAGGCAGAAATTGAGGGCGAAATCGGTGACTCACATATGGGCTTAGCGGCGCGTATGATGAGCCAAGCGATGCGTAAGTTAGCGGGTAACCTCAAGCAATCGAATACACTGTTAATCTTCATCAACCAAATTCGTATGAAGATTGGTGTGATGTTTGGTAACCCAGAAACCACAACGGGTGGTAATGCTCTGAAATTCTATGCTTCTGTTCGTTTAGATATTCGCCGTACTGGTGCTATCAAAGAAGGCGATGAAGTGGTTGGTAACGAGACTCGTGTCAAAGTGGTTAAAAACAAAGTGGCTGCACCATTTAAGCAAGCTGAGTTTCAAATCCTTTACGGTCAAGGTATCAACCGTACTGGCGAGTTAGTCGATTTAGGGGTAGCCCATAAACTGATTGAGAAAGCTGGTGCTTGGTATAGCTACAAGGGCGATAAAATTGGTCAAGGCCGTGCCAATGCGGGTAAATATTTGACTGAAAACCCAGCCATTGCCGCTGAAATCGATAAGACATTGCGTGAGTTATTATTGAGTAACCCAAGTGCACTGGCATCATCAGCATCCGATGATGATAATATCGAGGGGAATATTGATTTAGAAACAGGCGAAGTATTCTGAGCCAGTCTGCCCGTCAAATTGCGGTCGCGCTGTTAGCGCGCCGCGATTATTCCCGCCAAGAAATCCGCACAAAACTGCTCGAAAAAGGCTTTGAGGTCGCTGATATCGATCCTGTGCTTGATGATTGTGAAGCGTCAGGATTTATCAATGATAAGCGCTATGCCGAGCTTCTCGTTCGAAGCCACATTGCCCGTGGTCATGGACCAATACGCATTCGTCAAGCTATTGCTCAAAAGGGGCTTACTAAAGATTGTATCGAAGCTGCCTTATCTGCAAATGAGCATGATTGGTTTGAGTTGGCAAAAACGAAAGCAATCAAAAAGTATACGGTCCCTAAAGTGCTTGAAGTAAAAGGCTCACTATCCCGCGAGCAAATTGCAAAAGAAAAAGCCAAACGAGTACGGTTTTTACTGAGCCAAGGCTTTAATTACGAACAAGTCACCTATGCCTTAGATTATGATCCTTTGGAAGATAATGATGACTAGGGCGTGTAGACGTTTCGAGATTACATTTTGTTCGTTCTGGCAAGTTCGTGCTCGCGAAACGAGGAATGATGTGTAGTTTACTCAAATGACGAGCGGCTCTTATGACAGAAAGTAAGAGCAAGGGCTTGCCAGACGAACCCTTAGGGTAGCATTTGGCTGGCTTTTCTGCCGCGTTATCGTCCGTTTATGTAGAATAACTACACTGCACGGACTTTGCCTTGCATAAAAGCCAGTCAAACTGCTGCAAAAATAACCCTGAAACGTCAACACGACCTAATGTAATCATATAAACTTGCCCTGGTAAGTTTGTGCTTATCATTCTTAACTCAGTTCATCTCCCTCACAGAATTAGTCCTTTTTCACCACTTTCACCTTGGGTTGTTGTGATAAGCCCTGTATTAGATGAAAACTCATCGAAAATATTAGACTCCGAAGCGCGATATCGCTATTCAAGGCTGGTCGTCTTTCTTCAGTCTGCTTATAATGCTGGGCAAATAGAAATACGGCTACCTTATGGTGTAGCTGGTCATGCTTACCCAATTCAGGACGATTTCATGTATCAAACGACAGCAGCGCTTAGAAGTGCTTTCCTCGAATTTTTCCGCAGCAATGGTCACCAAGTTGTGGACAGTAGTTCTCTTGTACCAGGCAATGATCCCACGCTTTTATTCACCAACGCCGGTATGAACCAGTTCAAGGACGTGTTTCTTGGCATGGACAAACGTAGCTATACACGTGCGACCACTGCCCAACGCTGCGTCCGTGCGGGTGGTAAACACAACGATTTAGATAACGTTGGTTACACCGCGCGTCACCATACTTTCTTCGAAATGCTGGGTAATTTCAGCTTTGGTGATTACTTCAAAGAAGATGCGATTCGTTTTGGTTGGACCTTCCTGACTGAAGTATTGAAGCTACCAAAGGATCGTCTGTGTGTAACTGTTTATCAAACAGATGATGAAGCCTTTGAAATTTGGAATAAAAAGATTGGCGTTGCTGCTGAGAATATCATCCGTATCGGTGATAACAAGGGCGCGCCATATGCTTCAGATAACTTCTGGCAAATGGGCGATACTGGTCCTTGTGGCCCTTGTACCGAAATTTTCTATGATCACGGCGACCACATTTGGGGTGGACGTCCTGGTAGCCCAGAGGAAGATGGCGATCGTTTCATCGAAATTTGGAACATCGTATTCATGCAATACAATCGTCAAGCCTCTGGTGAGATGTTGCCGCTGCCAAAACCTTCAGTCGATACTGGTATGGGGATTGAGCGTATCGCTGCGATTATGCAGGGGGTTCATTCAAACTACGAAATCGATATTTTCCGCGCCTTGATCGCCAAAGCAGCCGAAATCATCGGCGTGACAGACTTATCTAACAAGTCACTGCGCGTGATTGCCGACCATATTCGTTCATGCGCCTTCTTAGTTGCAGATGGTGTGATGCCATCGAACGAAGGTCGTGGTTATGTACTGCGCCGTATTATTCGCCGTGCCGTGCGTCATGGTAACAAGTTAGGGGCAACTGAAGCCTTCTTCTACAAGTTAGTTCCGACGCTAATCGAAGTGATGGGCGATGCCGCTAAAGGTTTAGCCGATACTCAAGTGATTGTTGAAAAAGCCCTTAAAGCTGAAGAGAACAGTTTGCCCGTACGCTTGAGCGTGGTTTAGGCATTCTGGATAGCGCGTTAAACGAATTGCAGGGCGACACCTTAGACGGTGAAACAGTCTTCAAACTGTACGATACCTATGGCTTCCCAGTGGATTTAACCGCTGACGTATGCCGTGAGCGCAACATTATCGTCGACGAAGCGGGCTTTGAAGCGGCGATGGCTGAACAACGTAGCCGTGCTCAAGCCGCGGGTAACTTCGGCGCCGATTACAACGCAGCACTTAAGATCGATGCTGAAACCGCATTCTGTGGTTACTCAGAACTTACTGGCAATGCTAAAGTCACCGCGCTTTACCTGAACGGCGAGTCAGTTCCTGCAATCAATGCGGGTGATGATGCCGTAGTGGTGCTCGATGTAACGCCTTTTTATGCTGAATCGGGCGGCCAAGTCGGTGACAAGGGCGTATTAGTGGCTCAAGGTATTGAGTTTGCTGTTAGCGATACGCAAAAGTTTGGCCAAGCTTCAGGCCACAAAGGGACCTTAATGGCTGGTAGCTTAAGCGTTGGTCAAATACTTGAAGCGAAAGTGGATAAAAAGCTACGTCACCGCACTCAGTTAAACCACTCTGTGACTCACTTATTACATGCTGCGCTGCGTCAAGTGTTGGGTACTCACGTTACTCAAAAAGGTTCGTTAGTTGACCCTGAGCGTTTACGTTTCGACTTTTCTCATTTCGAAGCAGTCAAACCTGCTGAGCTGAAACAGGTTGAAGAGTTAGTTAACACCCAAATTCGCCGCAACCATGAGCTGAAAGTCGCTGAAATGGCGATTGATGAAGCCAAAGAAAAAGGCGCTATGGCACTCTTTGGTGAGAAGTACGATGCTCAGGTGCGTGTTGTCACCATGGGCGATTTCTCTATCGAATTGTGTGGCGGTACCCATGTTGGCCGTACCGGTGACATTGGTCTGTTCAAAATTACCTCTGAAGGGGGTATCGCTGCGGGCGTTCGCCGTATCGAAGCGGTAACCGGCGCGGCAGCGATGGCCTATGTGGCACAGCAACAGGCACAACTTGAGGAAGCGGCAGCACTACTTAAAGGCGATACTCAATCCGTTGTGACCAAGCTTAAAGCCCAGCTGGATAAAATGAAGCAGCTTGAAAAAGACATGCAGCAACTGAAAGATAAGTTAGCTGCGGCAGCGAGTGCGGATTTAGCGGGTGATGCGGTTGTGGTTAATGGCGTTAACGTGCTGATTAAGAAGCTGGAAGGCGTTGAGGCGGGTGCACTGCGCGGCCTGCAAGATGAGTTAAAGCAAAAGCTGAAATCTGCCGTTATCCTGCTCGGTGTTGCTCAGGAAGGCAAAGTGAACCTTATCGCGGGTGTGAGCAATGACTTAGTTAGTAAAGTCAAAGCTGGTGAACTGGTTGCTATGGTTGCTGCACAAGTGGGCGGTAAAGGTGGTGGTCGCCCAGATATGGCTCAAGCGGGTGGTAGCCAACCAGAAAATCTGGATGCGGCTCTATCTCAAGTATTACCTTGGATTACTGAGCGTTTAGCTTAAGAGGTTGCTGTGCTCGAAAAACGAAAGCTTAGTGGTAGCAAGCTTTTTGTGAAGAAGTTTGGCGGCACCTCGGTGGGTTCGATTGAACGCATCGAAGTGGTTGCTGAGCAGATTGCAAAGTCCGCTCACAGTGGTGAGCTGCAAGTATTGGTCCTTTCTGCTATGGCAGGAGAGACAAATAGGCTATTTGCGCTTGCGGCGCAAATCGATCCCCGCGCAAGTGCGCGGGAACTCGATATGCTTGTCTCTACGGGTGAGCAAATCAGTATTGCGTTAATGGCGATGGCGTTGCAACGCCGCGGTATTAAGGCAAGATCCCTGACAGGCGATCAAGTGCAAATCCATACAAATAGCCAATTTGGTCGGGCGAGTATTGAAAGTGTTGATACGGAGTACTTAACCTCCTTGCTGGAACAAGGCATCGTGCCTATTGTGGCAGGATTTCAAGGGATCGATCCTAATGGCGATGTCACCACTTTAGGTCGTGGTGGTTCGGATACGACGGCTGTGGCGCTAGCGGCGGCGTTAAGAGCCGATGAGTGTCAAATATTTACCGATGTACCAGGCGTTTTTACGACAGACCCTAATATCGACAGCAGTGCTAGACGTCTCGATGTGATTGGTTTTGATGTCATGCTCGAAATGGCTAAGCTCGGTGCTAAGGTGCTTCATCCTGACTCGGTCGAATATGCACAACGGTTTAAAGTACCGCTGCGGGTGTTGTCGAGTTTTGAAGCTGGTCAGGGCACATTAATTCAATTTGGTGATGAGTCTGAGCTTGCGATGCCCGCATCCGTACAAGGAATAGCGATCAATAAGGCCTTAGCAACCTTGAGCATTGAAGGGTTATTTACCAGCAGTGAGCGTTATCAAGCCTTATTAGCCTGTTTGGCTCGGCTTGAGATAGACGTTGAGTTTATTACTCCTTTGAAATTGAATGAAACGTCACCAGCGGAGTCTGTCAGCTTTATGTTGGCCGAGACGAAAGTGGATGTTTTATTGCATGAGCTTGAAGTTTTAAGCGAAAGTCTTGATCTAGGCCAATTGAATGTTGAGCGTCAACGTGCAAAAGTGTCCTTAGTTGGCAAAGGTTTACAGGCAAAAGTTGGATTATTGACTAAGATGTTAGATGTATTGGGTAACGAAACAATCCATGCTAAGTTACTTTCGACATCGGAGAGTAAATTGTCAACTGTGATCGATGAAAGGGACTTACACAAGGCAGTTCGAGCGTTGCATCACGCATTCGAGCTAAATAAGGTGTAATTAAATAACTGTTTGAGTATTGAATACTATTAATTTGTACTCAGCTGACCCTATAATAAGCCCATCTACCGGATGAGTGCCGTGTGTAAGCTGAATTAAGACATAAAGGAGCTATCGAATGCTGATTTTGACTCGTCGTGTTGGCGAAACACTGATGATTGGTGATGAAGTCACAGTTACAGTGCTAGGGGTAAAAGGCAATCAAGTGCGTATCGGTGTGAATGCACCGAAAGAGGTTTCTGTTCACCGTGAAGAAATCTATCAACGCATTCAATCTGAAAAATCAGGTACGCCTTCAGAAGGCGGTAACTTTTAATACGAAGCTTATGCGAGTATTAGTCAGATAAAAAAGTCAGTTTTTAAACTGACTTTTTTATTTTTGAAACCGAAAGATTGGCGTAAATCAACACATTGGCTTGATATAACCGCAATGTGATTAAAAACAGTTCAAATGGAATCGGTTTCAGAAAAAGGGTTTGACTTATTTTCGTCAAACAGTAATATGTGCGCCAAGAAAACGGAGAGGTGGCCGAGTGGCCGAAGGCGCTCCCCTGCTAAGGGAGTATGGGCTTTATCTCCCATCGAGGGTTCGAATCCCTCCTTCTCCGCCATTTCTTACAAATAAAAAACTGCGCGTGTAGCTCAGCTGGATAGAGTACCTGGCTACGAACCAGGCGGTCGGAGGTTCGACTCCTTCCATGCGCACCATTTCTGCATCAGTTATGTTTAACTCATCAGGTTTGAATTTCAGACGAAATTTTGTAATTAGTGCTTCAAGTAAGTGTTTTAAGCGCGTGTAGCTCAGCTGGATAGAGTACCTGGCTACGAACCAGGCGGTCGGAGGTTCGAATCCTTCCACGCGCACCATCTACTTAGTTAGATTTAGATAAGCCTTGCAAGCAATTGCAGGGCTTTTTTTATGGGATTTTTCTGGATTATATTGCTTCAATCCTTATCTCTTGTTGAGCTTTACGCATTGATAGCCCGTCTTTTACGCCACGTTATGCTTGTTGAAATGCCAACGCCTTAAGCGATGATGTTTATCGCTCTGGCTTGCTATTTTACGTGTGATAAAGAGATAGCAATGGGCTAGCAATATCTGCCGTAAAAGAGAGAAGGGGAGATAAGCATGGAACAAGGGATCGATGAGCTTCTTTGGGTCTTAGGGGGGCGAGTTCTGAGAGAGGTTTGAAGAGTGTTAACGCGATTTAGGATGGAACAGGGGAAATAAAAAGGGCTGTAAAATACAGCCCTTTTTAGCGTAGATGTCGTGATTAGGCTTCTAGCTTAGCAAACTCGGCTTTTTGCTCTTTTAGTTTGTCCATATCACGGCTGAGATCGGCCATCTTAGCGCGCTCTTTATCAATGACGGCTGGCGGTGCTTTTGCCACGAAGCCTTCATTGGATAATTTACCTTCGATACGGGCAATCTCTTGAGTCAGCTTTTCAAGCTGCTTGTCGATACGAGCCATTTCGGCCGCTACATCCACCAGACCTGCCATCGGAATTAATAATTCCATTTCGCCAATCAGACCTGTGGTCGACATTGGCGCCGTTTCACCTTCACCAAGAATTGTCATACTTTCTAAGCGCGCAAGCGTTGTGAAGAAGGCTTGGTTAGCTTCAACACGGGCTTTGTCTTGGGCACTCACGCCACGCAGTAGGGCATTTAATGGCTTAGAAGGCGCTATATTGAGCTCTGCACGGATATTACGAACCGCAACAATGACTTGCTTAACCCACTCGAGATCGGCCATCGCGGTCGCATCTACTTTGGCAGCATCATAGCTTGGGAATGGTGCCAGCATGATGGTGTCGCCTTGGGCGCCTGTCAGTGGTTTAACGCGTTGCCAGATGGTTTCAGTGATGTACGGCATCATTGGGTGCATCAGACGTTGCATCGCTTCTAACACATTGACCAGTGTATGGCGGGTGCCACGCATTTGCGCTTCATTGCCGTTTTGCAGCACTGGCTTAGTTAACTCTAAGTACCAATCGCAGAACTGGTTCCAAGTGAACTCATACAGCGTGTTAGCCGCAAGGTCGAAGCGGTAGTTTGCCATGTGGTCGTCGTAGGTTTTTACGGTTTGGTTGAATAAACCGATGATCCAGCGATCCGCCAGTGACAGTTCCATCTCACCGCCTTGGTAATCCGGTGAGTTCGGGCCGCAATCTTGGCCTTCGGTATTCATGAGCACGTAACGTGACGCGTTCCAAAGCTTGTTACAGAAGCTGCGGTAACCGTCCAAACGCTTCATGTCCCAGTTGATATCACGGCCAGTTGAGGCCATTGCCGCTAGGGTAAAGCGCAGGGCATCAGTACCGTGGGCTTCGATACCATTTTCAAATTCTTTACGGGTGCTCTTTTCGATCTTGGCGGCTAGTTGAGGTTGCATCATGTTGCCAGTGCGTTTTTCAACGAGGGCTTCTAAATCGATACCGTCGATCATATCTAATGGGTCAAGTACGTTGCCCTTAGATTTTGACATCTTGTTACCCGCTTCATCGCGGATAAGACCAGTCACATAAACGGTTTTAAATGGTACCTGTGGCTTACCGTCTTCATCTTTGATGAAGTGCATGGTCATCATGATCATACGGGCAACCCAGAAGAAGATGATGTCAAAACCCGTGACCAGCACATCGGTCGGGTGGAAGGTTTTTAAATCTTCAATATTGTCAGGCCAGCCTAAGGTCGAGAATGTCCACAGGGCAGAGCTGAACCAAGTATCCAGTACGTCTTCATCTTGGCGCAGGGCGATAGCATCATCGATATTGTGCTTAGCACGCACTTCAGCTTCGGTGCGGCCCACATAAACTTTACCGTTCGCATCGTACCAAGCGGGGATGCGGTGACCCCACCATAATTGGCGAGAGATACACCAATCTTGAATGTCGCGCATCCAAGAGAAGTACATGTTTTCGTACTGCTGCGGCACAAACTTAATATCGCCATTTTCAACGGCTTCGATGGCAGTTTTCGCCATAGGCGCAACGGCAACGTACCATTGGTCGGTCAGCATCGGCTCAATAACTACGCCTGAGCGGTCACCGTAGGGCACTTTTAGGCTGTGTGGCGCGATTTTTTCGAGCAGACCTAAGGTTTCAAACTCTGCCACGATTGCATCACGGGCTTTGAAACGATCTAAACCTGCGAAACGCTCAGGTAGGCTGCCATCTAAGGTGGTGTTGATGGTGCCATCGGTATTGACGACTTCGGCTGATGCGCGAATGGCCGCATCTAAGGTCAACACGTTGAACATGGGCAGCTTATGGCGCTTACCAACTTCATAGTCATTAAAGTCGTGGGCAGGGGTGATTTTCACGCAACCTGTACCAAAAGCCATGTCCACATAGTCATCGGCAACGATTGGGATGCGACGATTAACGATAGGCAGCAGAATAAATTTGCCGATCAGTGCTTGATAACGCTCATCGTCTGGATGAACTGCAACCGCGCTATCGCCTAACATAGTTTCTGGACGCGTGGTGGCGACTTCGAGGTAATCTTTACCGTCAGCAGTCAGTTCGCCATCGGCTAATGGATAACGCAGATGCCACATGTGGCCTTGCTTTTCTTTGTTTTCCACTTCGAGATCAGAAATCGCGGTATGCAGCTTGGGATCCCAGTTTACTAAGCGTTTACCACGGTAAATCAAATCATCTTCATAGAGACGGACAAACACTTCTTGAACGGCTTTAGACAAGCCTTCGTCCATGGTAAAACGCTCACGGTCCCAATCCACAGAGGCGCCCATACGACGTAGCTGCTTAGTGATGGTGCCGCCCGATTGCGCTTTCCATTCCCAGACTTTTTCCATAAAAGCATCGCGGCCAAGATCATGGCGGCTCTTGCCTTCTTCGGCTTCAAGCTTACGCTCAACCAGCATTTGAGTCGCAATACCCGCATGGTCAGTACCGACTTGCCACAGGGTGTTTTTACCCTTCATACGTTGGTAGCGGATCAGGGTATCCATGATGGTATCTTGGAAAGCGTGACCCATGTGCAGACTGCCCGTCACATTGGGCGGTGGGATCATGATGCAATAGTTGCCCTGTGAGGCATCGCCGTGGGGCTTAAAGTAACCTTGCTCTTCCCAGTTTTGGTAAAGAGTCTGCTCAATGGACTGAGGATCGTATGTTTTTTCCATGGGAACGTATCTGTCTCAAGCTAAATTAAGTGGATGTGTTGCTAAATTTTGGGTTGTTAATTCAATCCCTAAGCCACGATATTGGCGGTAGCGTTCACGTGCTATCGCCTTATGTTGGTCGTCATTAGCTACAAAATCGAAGATTTGACCAAAGTTTACCGCAAATGGCGGTACTTGGTCTGCAAGATTAATCAGAAGTTGACGACTTTTGTTAGGTCCAAGTCGATCAAAACCGATTTCAACGGGGGAACCCGTGGTTGGGCCTTCACCTTTGAGGTTATGGGGGACAAATGCACTGGGTTCAAACTGCCATAGTAACTCGTCGATTTTGAAGGCGATGTTCTTGTCCTGACAGTGAATATAGACCTGCTGCTGGTTTATAAATCCCTGTTGGGCCAAGCGGCAAGCCAATTGATACATGTCACTAAAGGCCGTGTTCACGCCCATCGGCGGCAGTAGATAAAACAGCGCTTGAGTCATGATTTCAATGCCTTGCTTTGAGTTATGGACGAACGGGTAAGTCTACACTAAAACTCGAGCTGGGTTAACGCTTCGCTCTGGGGTTTTTAGCGGTAGATTAAGCTACGGGGGACAGGTGTCTCACTTAAACAGTTACTGTGCGAAATGTTCACCAATTTGAGAACAAGCTTAATACTAAGTGCTTATATAAATGGTTGAACGACTATCGAGTATAAAAGCAAAGCGCACCCGAAGGTGCGCTGGTTGAAAGACTGGTCAAACAAACTATTCCTCCTAGGTTATTGAGCATTGTTATTAAAGGATTCATTGACGCTTTGTGAATAAACAAACAGATATTGCATTAGATTTGTTTATTCAGCATGTTAACTCATTTTTCAACTTACAACTTTCGCTTACATTTTCACTTACGATTACACTTTAGAACATAGATAAAGAAATCTGGCCGATAGTTAGTACTCAAAAAGGTACTGGGTATTTTGCTGTTAAGCAGCTCGCCTTGTTCCGTGTTATCTAAATTCTTTTTACTCACTATTTGTAATATGCCCACTTGCTCATATTACCGATAACGCTATTAACCTCCTCATATTGTTTGACTGTTAAGAAGCTAATTCACCTAAAGTGGCCTTTCATGGTACCTATGTGGCTCTATTGCTAACGTCCTCCTCTTGGTTGTTACATTTGGGCTTGAAGAGTGTGTAAGACTTAAACTGGCAATATGATGTAGTAGGTTACTCCTTAATGATCGACTCGTGAGTTAACACCCCTTAGTGCATTTGTCGTTAGTTTTTGGTCATCGGTTTGTACTTTTAGTAACCTCTCATCTCATTTGATAATCAGATGGGAAACGCATAAACATTACAGCTTGGCGTTACCGAATTTATGTGGCTGCTTTAATGCTTTATGTGACTACCTGTGTCACTGTTTTTGAGTGTGAGTTTTGTATGGCGGCGTACTCCTTCTTGTGGTGGTATTAAATGCTATTAAGCTGAAATTCACATCACTTCGATTCTGCTGTCACTTAGTAAAGTGTAGTAGTTATTTAAAGCTTCACACTCTTTTTACTGGCCATTAGGATAGCCTATCAAACTTTTGCTAAAAAATGTGACCTATTAAACCTTATCTACTTTTATGCTCTCGAAGTGATGTGGTCTCGCACTAACATCGAGTAACTTAAGCTGCATCTTCCTCCTCGTAATCATCCTCGACATTAATAGCCTCTTCGGGATGAGCAATGGATGTAAAACGTTGTGCTTCAGGTTTGTGGGTTAAACGATTAAGTTGCTTCTCTAATTTTTGACCCATAGCAGTGATAGCTGCATAAAGATTATCGTGTTTAGCTTGAGCAAAAAGTTCTCCATTTGGGATGCCAACCGACGCTTCAATTTTGAAACCAGGTTTCTCCTCGGTAATAATGACATGGGGATTAATCAACTGCACATCATGTCTAGAAAGTTTCTCCAAACGGCTTTCAATGCGTTCACGGATTGGGGCAGTTACTTCTAATTGCTTGCTCGTAATCTTTAGCATATGTCGAACCTTCTATTTATTTTCTTCAGTTTCAGATTACCAATCTACACCTTTAAAAACGAGATCTAAATCACATATTTTGTCCGGTTAGATACTGTTCGTTGGATATTTGATCGCTTAGACAAATCTCGGTGATTCTTAGCCGAAAAGGCTTGTATTGGCTATCAGAACAGGCCATATTTGATGGGATAACTCCGCAGTCTTTCCTATCATTTACCTATCTTTACTTTAAGTTTTTCATTAGATCCCGATAAAATACCTTCACTTATTTCATTGTTTCGTCGAGTGGCAGGTATTATGGAAACCGAACATATCAAAGTTAAGGTCTGGGATTTACCCATACGCTTTTTTCACTGGGGCATGGTGGCCCTAATGGCCTTATTGTGGTGGAGCGCCGAAGTGGGCGAAATGCAATGGCACCAGATCTTTGCTTATAGTCTGTTGATCTTGATTGGCTTTCGTCTTTTGTGGGGCTTAATTGGCAGTGATACAGCCAGATTTAGCCACTTCGTGCACCACCCTAGGGTTGTGTTTGAGTATTTAAACGAAGTTCGAACAAAGGGCGTGTCTGTGGTATTAGGACATAATCCGATGGGCGGTTATATGGTAATTGTGTTGATTGCCATTATTAGCTTACAGCTAATCACTGGACTGTTTGCTACCGATGATGTGTTTACCGAAGGTCCGCTATACAGCTATGTGAGTGCTGATACAGGTTCGTTTCTCACTTGGTTACATAAGATGAATTTTAACCTGATCTTGGCCTTAACTGCCGTGCATGTGTTGGCAGTTATTGTGCACGCGCTTAAAGGTGACAAGTTAGTAGGTGCGATGGTTAGCGGTTACAAGCGTGTATCTAAGCTTGAGTACGCAAAGTTAGAGTCTCAGTTGGTTTTTAAATCACTGTGGCTGGCATTAATCCTGCTGCTAATCATCGCAGGGCTTGTATTTACTTATTTGATGTGGCCTGTAGTGCAAGTGCTTTAGCGGATGCTCAGGAGTAAAAAGCCTGCATATTGCAGGCTTTTTACAAGAGATTACGAGAACATTAATCTTTTTTGTAAACGTCATGGCAGCCTTTACAGCTCTTGCCAGTATCCATAAAGGCTTGCTTGATTTCAGCTTGGTCACCTTTCTGAGCAACAGTCGCTAAAATTGCAGCATTTTCTTGGAAGGTTTTCATCTTAGCGTCAAAGTCAGCCTTGTCTTGCCATACTTTGGCTAGGGCTTCGGTATCGCCTTTATCTGAACCTTCAATAAAGCCTTCGAAAGGGATGTGTGAAAGCGCAGCGACATTTTTTGCGCGCATCGCAAAGGTTTCAGCATCGAAAGGCTTTTTACCTTTCATCATGGCGCCCATATCACCAAAGTTATAAGCAATTAAGCTGAATCCAGATTGGCGATATTGAATCGCATCTTTTGCATCTTCAAAATTGTGTGCTTGAGCAGTTGAAGCCAATAAGGTACCGGCAACGAGAGTTAGGAGTAATTTTTTCATCGTATTCTCACAAATTAGCGTCGAAGTGTGACATTGCTCTGCTATTGTACACAAATTAACTCAATGTACTAGAAGCAAATTTGTCAGTTTTTGTCTAGATAAGAGGGATAAACGTAACAAGTTATTTGCCGGTAGAGTAAATCTGCTAAACTGCCGTTGTAATGCTTAAACAATACTTATGGGGCGATTATGCGAGCCAATTGGGACTTAGTATTAGAAAAAATTTTGAGCCATGGGAATTATGAAGAGCTGTCGGTATTGTTTCATTTATTGCTGACCGAGGAAGAGCGCAGCGCTATTGCCGGTCGGCTAAAAGTCTTCCAGCTATTGCTAAATGGAGAAATGAGCCAGAGACAAATTGCTGCCGAGTATCAGGTGAGTATTGCGACTATTACCCGTTGTTCTAACTATTTAAAGAATATGGCACCTAGCCATAGGGATAAAATCCAACAGCTTATCAGTTAATTATTGGGTCTCCATTAGACTAGATATTTGATTAAAACTGGGGAGTTGTCGGTATTTTATGTCGGCGGTGGATGGAGCGTCTAACGAGAATATAAAAACTATAACTGAGTAACATAATGGCCAACAAAGGATAAAGATTTTTAGGGAAAAATTTAAAAATAGCTAAGGCAGAAAAGAGATAAATAAAAGGCAATAAATCGTAAATTGTCTTAGGTAGATATCCAGATTTTCGACGTTTTACAGGATCGGTTCGGCGATTTTGAGAACGTAAATTGTAAATTCTGGCGCCCAAAACAAACACAACAAGAGCAGCAATCAGCGCATAATCAGGTTCTAGCAGCATAAAGCTTAAACAGCCTAGTACCATATAGCCAAAGGGTAAAACTTCATATACTGGTTTTGCTAACATATGCACTCCGTTGCGTGATGTTTATATCGATTTGAAAATATTGTTTTTTTAGCTGAAAATGCTGTTTGATTTTAAACTTCCCTATTTACCTGCTGATTATAATCATTTGGCGATAAAAAAAGCACCTCCTTATTTAAGGAAGTGCTTTTTTATCAGCTCCTCTGGGAGGGCTATTAGGCTTGTGAACCTACATTAGCCGCGACAGCCGCAGCCACCGTTGCCATCGCATCCCGCTTTAGGTGTGTCACAAGCTTCGTGATCATGGTCATGGTGGTGATGCCCATGGTCATCAGAACCCCCGCAGCAACCACCAACATCATGACCTGAGCCACCACAGCATCCGCCGCCATGGTCATGTTCATGGCTGTGTCCATGACTGCCACATCCGCCGTGTGCATGAATATGCCCATGGGCAATTTCTTCAGCTGTCGCTTCACGTACATCGATGACTTCAATGCTAAAGCTGAGTGCTTGGCCTGCTAATGGATGGTTGCCATCAACAATCACAACATCATCTTTAACTTCGATGACTTGAACTGGACGCTGGCCCATTTCGGTTTCTGCAATAAAGCGCATACCTGGCACGATGTCTTCGATATCACCGAATGCTTCTAATGGTACTGCCTGGCGAAGGCCATCATGGTACGGACCATAGGCCTCTTCGGCACTGATCGTCACGTCCAGTTTTTCGCCCTTAATTTTACCTTCTAATGCGGCTTCTAATCCTGGGATTAGGTTTTCTGTACCATGCAGATACAACATTGGTTCGGCATCAAAAGAGTCTTCTAAAAGTCTGCCTTCTTGATCTGATAAACGGTAATGAATGGTTACCGCGCTGTGTTGGGTGATCTTCATATCGCCTCCGGTTCGGAATGTGCGCGCATAATAACGCGCTTTTAGGGTGCTGGCGATAATTTGAAGTTGCTTATGTTAGATATCGCACAGCTTTTTGTGAGTTCGATTTACTGAGATTTAAGACGATACAAAATATGAATTGTGGTTTTTTATGAGTTGCCCTTTGTTATGTGCGGAAATAGACTGAAATGCTTTAATTTTCGAATGATGAAAAAATATCATTATAAATTATTTATTTTTTAATAGGTTAAATTGAGTGTAATTGTCTGGCATTACGTTTACGTAAACAGTTTTGTATTGATGAAAACGTATTTTTAGCCTATGAAAACTTGATATTTATTAATCTTGAATCACTAATTTACTCAAGTGAAAGATTTGTGCATAAATAATCCAGTTTGGGGGTTGACAAGGTTAGGTGAAAAAGGCAATTCTGTTTAACATCACATTGACATAGATAAGTCTAAACGTATGCATAGCCTTGGTTTCGTAGTAATTACCATTATTACAACCACCACTACAACCAGAGTGGGGGCGGGCTGATACACCCTAAAGAATTTTAACGACGAGCCCGCTTCCCACAAAGAAGCGGGCTTTTTTGTTTTTAGCTTATGTTTCTTAGTCGGGCGCGGTACAGGAGATCAAGATGAAAGTGATGAAATTTGGTGGTACCTCGCTTGCAAATTGGCAGCGATTTTCAATGGCGGCGGATATTGTTGCCAAGGCAGCGAAAGCTGAGCCGGTCGCGACAGTGCTCTCTGCGCCTGCAACAGTGACAAACGCTCTGCTAGAAATGGTCGATGTGGCGGTGAAAGGGGAAGATTATTCGCCAGTCATTCAACATGTTGAGCGGGTGTTTACTTCGCTCTATCAGGATGCGGTCAGTTCTGGACTCTCGAGCAGTCAAAGCGAAGTGTTGTTCGCCGGACTGAGTGCGCAGCTTGCGCGTTGGCAGGACAGATTACGCGGCATTACGCTGCTGCAGGAATGCCCTGACGGAGTACGCGCCGAGATCGTTGTTGCGGGTGAGCGTTTGTCTGCTGCTTTGATGGAGCAAGTCATGCTGGCAAAAGGCATCACTTCGGCGCAGCTAGATCCGCGTGAGCTGTTTTTAGGCCGTGGTCGTCCGCTCGAATCTGTGGTGGATATTGCCGTCAGTAAACCGCGATTCAAAAATCTTGCCCTCAATGAAAAACGGGTTTGGGTGATGCCCGGCTTTACTGCCGCCGATGAAGACGGCAAGGTCGTGACCTTAGGCCGTAACGGTTCTGACTATTCCGCTGCCGTGCTGGCCGCTTGTTTAGATGCTTCAAGTTGTGAGATCTGGACCGACGTTGACGGCGTATACAACACCGATCCTCGGGTTGTCACCGATGCTAAATTGTTGTCACAGCTCAGTTATCAAGAGGCGATGGAGCTGTCTTATTTTGGGGCTAAGGTGCTGCATCCTAAAACCATTGCACCTATCGCCCAGTTTCATATTCCCTGTTATATCAAGAACAGTTTTAACCCCGATGCGCCAGGTACTCTAGTATCGAATCAGGCCGATGAAAGCGGTTTGCAGGTGAAGGCCATTTCTAATCTGGATAATCAAACCATGTTTGATGTATCAGGCCCCGGCATGAAGGGCATGGTCGGCATGGCGAGCCGCACGCTGGCGGCAATTTCCCGTAGTGGTGTTTCCGTGTCACTCATCACCCAGAGTTCTTGTGAATACAGCATCAGCTTTTGTGTGGCGACCAGTGAGTCCGCCAAGGTGAAATCGGCGCTTGAGCAAGAGTTTGAGTTAGAAATTAAAAGTGACTTGCTAGAACCGATTGCAATGCGCCATGACTTAGCCATTGTCTCGTTAATTGGCGATGGCATGCGTACCCATAAAGGTGTGGCGGCGCGGTTTTTCCAAGCATTAGCACAGGCGAGTGTGAATATTATCGCGATTGCCCAAGGCTCTTCTGAACGTTCTATTTCAACTGTGATCGAACAGCGTAAGACCAAACATGCGGTTGCCGCCTGTCATCAGGGCTTTTTCGATGTGCAGCAGTATTTAGATGTGTTTTTAGTGGGTTGCGGTAACGTTGGCGCAGGCTTACTGGAGCAGATCAAACAACAGGCGAGCGTGCTAAAAGAGCAGCACATTAGCATCCGTGTCTGCGGTATCGTGAATTCAAGCAAGATGTTACTCGATAGTGCAGGTATCGATTTAAACAATTGGCAAAACCTGCTTGCCGATAGCCAGCAGCCAAGCGATATACATGCGCTATTGGCGTGGGTGAAAGAGCAACAGTTATTAAACCCTGTGCTGGTGGATTGTACTTCAAGCGATCAAGTATCGAACCAGTATTTAGAGGTGATGAACGCGGGCATGCACGTGGTGACGCCGAATAAAAAGGCTAACACTCGCGATTACGCCTATTACCAAGCTTTGCGTCAAACAGCATTAAAGCAACGTCGGCAGTTTCTGTATGAGACCAACGTGGGCGCAGGATTACCCGTTATCGATAACTTGAAAAAACTGTTATTCGCCGGTGATAAATTGCACAAGTTTAATGGCATTTTGTCAGGCTCCTTATCCTTTATCTTCGGTAAACTCGATGAGGGGATGTCACTTTCTGAGGCGACTAAACTGGCGCGGGAAAAATGCTTTACTGAACCTGATCCTCGCGATGATTTAAGTGGCATGGATGTGGCGCGTAAGGTACTGATTTTGGCCCGTGAAGTGGGTTTGAAACTTGAACTAAATGATATTGTTGTCGACTCAGTCTTACCCGTAGGTTTTGATGATTCAGGCGATGTGGAAAGTTTTATGGCGCGTTTACCCGAGGCTGATGCGGCGATTGCGGCGCGAGTGGCTGAGGCGAAAGCGCAGGGTAAAGTGCTGCGTTATGTGGGGCAGATTGAAGAAGGCGCGTGCTATGTGCGTATCACCGAAGTCGATGCTACCGATCCACTTTATAGCGTAAAAGGCGGTGAAAATGCCTTGGCATTCTACAGCCGTTATTATCAGCCGATTCCCTTTGTGCTACGTGGTTATGGTGCGGGCACAGAAGTGACTGCGGCAGGTGCCTTTGCCGATGTATTAAGAACCTTAAATTGGACTCGTGAGGTGAGTGTATGAGTTTGACCGTTTACGCTCCCGCCTCTATGGGTAATGTGGGTGTGGGTTTTGATTTATTGGGCGCAGCACTTGCGCCCATCGATGGCAGTTTACTGGGCGATAGAGTCACGATTGCTGCAGCGGATGCTGGGGTGAGCCTCACTCAAGTGGGAGCGTGGGCGCATAAGTTACCCAGCAATCCCGAGGAGAATATCGTCCATCAATGCGCGGTGTTTTTCTTAAAAGCCCTTGGGAAAGAAAACCAAGGTGTGGCATTAACCCTAGAGAAAAACTTGCCCGTCGGCAGTGGCTTAGGCTCGAGTGCCAGCTCTGTGGTTGCAGCGCTTTACGCGCTGAACGAACATTTTGGTCGCCCCTACGATAAGCAAGCACTGCTTGAGCTGATGGGTGAGTTTGAGGGCAAGATCAGCGGTAGTGTGCATTACGATAACGTTGCACCCTGTTATTTAGGCGGCATGCAGCTGATGCTCAATGTGCCTGGTGCTATCTGCGAGGCGATCCCCAGTTTTAAACAATGGTATTGGGTGGTGGCGTACCCCGGGATTTCACTCTCTACGGCCATGATGCGTAAACTCATGCCAGAACAATACGATAAGTCTGTGGTCATCGATTTTGGCCGTTATTTAAGT
Source organism: Shewanella sp. POL2 (assembly GCF_000282755.1). Classification (NCBI taxonomy): domain Bacteria; kingdom Pseudomonadati; phylum Pseudomonadota; class Gammaproteobacteria; order Alteromonadales; family Shewanellaceae; genus Shewanella; species Shewanella sp. POL2. Next base: position 4,476 of record NZ_AKZL01000009.1, on the reverse strand, counting down.
GCTTTTGTACATGCCTCTTATCAGCAAAATGCCCAGCTTGCGATTCAAGTATTAAAGGATGTGCTAGCCGAACCTTACCGCGCAGCGGCGATTCCGGGTTATGACAATGCCAGAGCAGCACTCGCCGAATTAGGCATGTTAACCACAGGTATTTCCGGTAGCGGGCCAACCCTGTTTTCGGTGACCGACGATCTCGCCACCGCCAATGCTGCCAAAGCATGGTTAGAGGCCAATTATCTGACCGAGGCGGGCGGCTTTGCCCATGTTTGCCGCCTCGATGAGCTAGGTACGCGCAGGGTAGATTAATTTTTTACTTTTAACGCATTAGCCCTAAAAGGCTGGGCACTAATAAGGTCGAGTGAGCATGGAACTATATAATTTAAAACACCCTTCGCAGACAGTGAGCTTTAAAGAGGCGGTGCAATTAGGACTCGGTAAAGACAGAGGGCTGTTTTTCCCAACTCAAATCCCGGTGTTGCATGATATTGAGGCGCTTTTAGCGATGCCTTTTGTCGAGCGTAGTAAAAAAGTACTCGGTGCTTGGCTCGCCTCTGAGCTCGGGCAAGACGCGGTAGATCAACTGGTTGAGCGTGCCTTTAACTTTGATTTACCCTTAGTGGCGGTCGATGAGCAGCGCTCGTGCCTTGAACTCTTCCATGGGCCCACCTTAGCATTTAAGGATTTTGGGGCGCGTTTTATGGCGCAATGCATCAATGTCTTTGCTCAAGACTCGCGCTTAACCATTTTAACGGCAACATCAGGGGATACTGGGGCGGCGGTGGCCGATGCCTTTTACGGTCTTGATAAAGTCAATGTTGTGGTGCTTTATCCTAAGGGCAAAATCAGTGAATTACAGGAAAAAATGTTCACTACTTTAGGTGAGAACATCCACACAGTCGCGGTGGCGTCAGACTTCGATGCATGCCAGCATTTGGTCAAACAGGCTTTTGAAGATAGCGATGTACGAGATGGTTTGCATTTAAACTCGGCAAATTCAATCAATATCAGCCGCTTACTTGCACAGATTTGTTATTACTTTGAAGCGGTTGCTCAGTCGAAACAGCGCCATGAAGCAGACCCTGTAATTGCGGTGCCCAGTGGTAATTTTGGTAATCTCACCGCAGGCTTGTTTGCCAAAGCCATGGGCTTACCGGTTAAACGTTTTATTGCTGCTACTAATGCGAATGACACTGTGCCACGCTATTTAGAGAGCGGTGATTGGCAGCCTAATCCTACTCAAGCAACTATGTCCAATGCGATGGATGTCAGTGAGCCAAGTAACTGGCCGCGCGTCGAGGCCATTTGCGAGAAACTCGGTTGGCCATTGGCGGACCTAGTGGGGATTCGCCTGTCGGAAGCGCAAACTTCGGAGGCGCTGGCGGAGTTACATGCAAAGGGTTATGTGTCTGAGCCCCATGCAGCAATTGCGGCTAAAGCGTTAACTCTGAATTTAGTGCCTGACGAAGTGGGGATCTTTTTAGGCACAGCCCATCCCGCTAAGTTTAAGGATGTGGTTGATAGGGAGCTTGCCCTTAACTTACCTCTGCCGCCTGAATTAAAAGTGGTAGAGCACAAAACAATATTATCGGCTGAATTACCAGCTGATTTTGCCCAGCTAAAAAACCATTTATTTGCGGTATTAAACTAGGGCGTGTTGACGTTTCGAGATTAAATTTTGTTCGTTCTGGCAAGCTCATGCTCACGAAGCGAGGAATGAAGTGTAGTTATTCTACTCAAATGGCGAGTGACAAGTGACAAGTGACAAAGAGCAAGTGCCTGCCAGACGAACCCTTTGGGCAGCACTTGGCTGAAGTTTCTGCAGCGTTATCGTCCGTTTACGTAGAATGCTACACAGCACGGACTTTGCCTTGCATAAACATTAGCCTAATTGCTGCAAAAATAACCCTGAAACGTCAACACGCCCTAATCTTGTAAACGACGATAAATACTAACTAGATGAAATACAAAGGGAGTCGTTTGACTCCTTTTGTATAGATGTTTTTATTATTGTTCACGCTAGTTCGACCAATGGACTGTACTGAGCAACTTGATGGCATCAAGTTGGGATGCCGACTAAGCTTAGATCGAGTCATAAATAAGCCGTAGTAACTTACATAGCATTAAGCCGTAAAAACTGAGTATTAAGCCGTAAAATCATCGAAGAATAACTCGCGACGGGGCAACGATAATGCCAAAGTGCATTTTTCAGTTTAGCCATATCTTGCTGTTATGTATTTTTATTTTCCCCGCTTGGAGTGTTCCATCCGAGGCGAATTCTTCCGCTTGTTCGAATCCCATTAAAGTCGGTTATAACGATTGGCCTCCCTATGCCTGGCAAGATATGCAGGGGGAGGCTCAAGGACTGGATGTTGAATTACTGCGTGCGTTTGCTGAGTTTTTGGGATGTGAGATTAACTTTATCAATGTCCCAGCGAAGCGTTCACATCAAATGCTGAAAAGTGGCTCACTAGATATAATGATGGGTGCTACAAAAACCGTCGAGCGTGAAGAATATTCATTTTTTTCAGATCCCTACCGTGATGAAGAAGTGCGCTTATTCGTATTAGATGAAAACAAAGACAATGTTAAGTTAGAACGATGGCAGGATATTTTTACTCAAAAGTTGCGGCTATTAGTGCCAATCAGTGGTTGGTATGGTGCCGATTATGAGAACACTCGAGAACGTTTAGCACTGGAAAACTTATTGATACTGAGTCCTGATGTCGACAAATCAGTGCAAATGCTCACTTATGACAGAGCGGATCTGATGATTGGGGATGCTATAGCGATGCCCTATATTGCTAGTCAACACCAAGGGATCAGGTTATCAGCACTTAAACCGATATTGGACCATAATCCGATACACTTAATGCTTAGTAAGCAGAGTATGTCTCCCCTACAGTTAGCGCAATTTAATCGTGCCATTAAGGCGTTAACAATCAATGGTGAAATTGCGCGAATTGTCTATAAGTGGCAGCAAATTTCGCTGGCACAGCAATCGAAAATCAGCAATCAATATGGCCTATTTTATCGCTTGTATGCTGGGTTATTAACGTTTGATATAGCAAGATAAGCGCTATTCTAATGAGTATGCAAAATGATAAGTCTATGACACATTTGCTAAAACATCTCTTATTTTAAGTTACTGCTCTCTCTATCAATTTCTGCTAGCTTGTTGGGTTACTGGGTTAGACTTTGGGTCATTATTGGTGAATTTTGCCCACTAGAAAGTCCATTGCTAACAATAACAATAGGATAGAGATTACACATGAAACTTCGTCACTCCGTTGCCTGCTGCATGCTCGCCCTTGGCACTTTGTCTGCAGCACAGGTATTTGCAGCACAATCGACTAGCAATCAAGGTTATTACCGCGCGCCAGCGTTGCATGACCAGACCTTAGTGTTTACCGCTGAAGGGGACCTGTGGACGCAAACCCTAGGCCAAAAGGCGGCGACGCGCTTAACTACCTTGCCTGCTGAAGAGCTCGGCGCAGCCATCTCTGCCGATGGTAAATGGGTGGCTTATGTGGCCAATTATGAGGGCGCGAGTGAGGTTTATGTGATACCTGTGGCTGGTGGTGTGGCCAAACGCGTGAGTTTCGAAAACAGCCGAGTGCGCGTGCAAGGGTGGACCAGTAAAGGAGAGGTGCTTTATTCCACCGACACTGGCTTTGGCCCAGCGAATAATTGGATGCTGCGTCTTGTCAATCCCGAGAGCTTAACCACAACCGATCTGCCCTTAGCCGATGCGGTGGAAGGGGTGATCGATGCCAATAATCAGTATGTTTATTTTACCCGTTTCGGCCTGCAGGTGACGGGCGATAATGCAAAGGTATATCGCGGCGGTGCTAAGGGCGAATTATGGCGCTTTAAACTGGGTGGTAAAGACGAGGCACAATTACTTAGCAAGCAGCACCAAGGCTCGGTCCGCCAACCTATGCTATGGCAAGACAGACTCTATTTTATTAGCGATAGCGATGGTAATGACAATCTCTGGTCAATGGCGCTTGATGGCAGTGATGCTAAACAGTTGACTCAGTATAAAGATTGGCAAATGCGCGCTGCCCGTATGGATCAAGGCAAAGTGGTGTTCCAGCAGGGCGCAGATATTCATGTTTTTGATATCGCCTCCGCCAAAGACTCATTATTAGATATTGAATTAACCTCCGATTTTGCCCAACGTCGCGAACATTGGGTAAAAGATCCGATGGATTATGCGACCTCCGCTAATCTTGCCCTTGCTGGCGATAAAGTGGTGATTACCGCCCGCAGTCATGTGGCGATTGCTGGGACTGATGGCTCGCGGTTAGTGCAAGTCGCGCTTCCTGGCACTTATCGTGTACGCAATGCCATTCTGAGTCAGGACGGCAAGTCGGTTTACGCCATCAGCGATATGAGCGGCCAACAGGAAATTTGGCAATTTCCTGCCGATGGTAGCAGTGGTGCTAAACAGCTTACTAAAGATGGTCATACTTT
>NZ_AKZL01000008.1:0-89183 GCF_000282755.1 Shewanella sp. POL2 | reverse complement strand
ATTATTCTTTGTCTATGTAAAAGCACGCGAGAAAAATGATTTAAACAGGCTATTACTCTTCTTCACCGCCTGCGCCTGCACCTAAACGCTCTTTAACCGCTGCAGTGATAGGACTGGCACTATGACCATTTGCCTCAGCCCAAGCTTGGATAGTCATGCCATCCGCTTCTGGTACGCTTAGCTCGTTGGCGGATAACCGCTTAGCAACAAACTCACCTGCATCATTCGCATTCACGGCATAGGCGGTACGTAGTAAGCTTTGGCCGTCACAACTAATTCCGCTGTAAACTTGGCGCAATTTAACACGACTTTCTTTTAATTTTTTACGTAAGCGGTTTTTATCGTTCGCTTTAACGTAATCACAAATACTCGCAACAAGCGGATCTGCTTCATTCGCTTTAGCCGAGGTTGGCACAGAAACATAGCTAAATCCGATTAGTGCAGCCAAGGCTACAGGCATTAGACGCATCCGATACTCCTTAATACTTTCTTATAATTTTTTTATGGTTTGTATGGTCTGCGTCTATATCTAACGATAATTGACCTCTCAGGTCCAGATAGCTCTCGATAACACAGTTATCTCAGCCTACTGGCGCCTAGCCGGTATAATACCTTCGACATATTGACAATCCATACGCACAGGGTACACAACATAACGACATAATTTAACATTTTTTTGCCAAATTGATAAAGCGATATTCCAGCCCATCAGCATTTATAGCCGCTACGGATTCGGTTTCTTGCCACTCATCATTTTTCCAAGCAGGGAAAAAGGTATCACCTTCAACGTCTAAGTTAATTTGAGTTAGATAGAGCCTATCGGCTTGGGGTAATAGCTGTTGATACAATTGTCCACCGCCAATGACCACCAACTCTTCACAATCGCCAGCCGCCTCTTTGGCAGCTTCAAATGATGTGACACAGGTTACACCCTCGATCAATAAATCCGCTTGGCGAGAAATCACAATATTATGACGCCCAGGTAAAGGTCGACCGATTGATTCAAAGGTTTTACGGCCCATCACAACTGGCTTACCTAAGGTCATGGCTTTAAAATGGCGTAAATCTTCGGGTAGATGCCATGGCATTTTATTGTCTTTTCCGATGACTCGATTGTTTGCCATCGCGGCTATCATAGCAATGCGCATGGTCACTCCTGTGGAATTGTTTTTATTTAATAACTGGACGGGTTCTAAAGTACAACAAACTCGGCAAGGCTAAACCAACCGATAGTGCCCCTAGAATAAAGACTGTTTTTAACCCATTACTAATCACTTGGCCTGTTAGCTCTTGGCTTACCTGCGATTGTGCCGTGAGTTGCACTAAGGCAATCACAGTATTGAATGCATAAGTACCTGGGATCATGGGGATAATGGCAGCAACTGCATACATCAACGGCGGCGCTAAATGACGCTTTGCAAACCCGATAGTAATAGTGCCCACTAACGCCGCCGCGGCAAAGGTCGCCCACTCAATGGGTAAGCCAAATTGCAGCATAAGTGTGCGAGAGCTATGACCAATTGCGCCAGCTAATGCACAGTAGACTAAAAAGCGTTTAGGTACATTAAATACCATGGCAAAGCCGATGGCAGGGATCGCTGAGAAAAAGGCATCGTGTAGCAAAATAGTCAGTAATTCCATCACAGAAAAATACCACCAAGTTGCATTGCGATTGTAATCCCAATGACCGAAGAAACCGTCAGTAATGTTGCATGTCCCCAACGGGAAATGCCCACGTTCATATGCCCCTTAACCATATCAGAAATCGCATTGATCATTGGGAATCCCGGCACCAGCATTAATACACTGGCCGCCATGGCCGCCTGCGGAGTCTCACTCAAGTTGAATACATAACCCGTCTGCGCCAACATGCTAGTGACAAATGCCGTCACCGCAAAATTCACCAGCAAATTAAAATGCCGCTTTGCAATCGCAAGTCTCACCGACATTCCCACCGCAGAGGCGAAAAAAGTAATGATTGAAGCCGCGACATCACCATTAAAGAGATGACAAAAACTCGCGCAGGATAAGCCTATCATCAATATAACAAGATAAGGAGGATAGGTCTTAGGCTCGATGCGGGCTAAACGTTTGCGCACTTCATTGGGGCCATAGAGGCCTTTTTCTGCAAGTAAACAAATACGTTGTAACTCACACACTATGGTCATGTTAATGCCATGCTCACGGATCCGACGCGTTGTCGTGATACAGCGACCATGAACTAAACTCGTTAACACGAGGGAATTGGAGGAAATAGAAAGCTCGATACTTGCTAAGCCTAAGGCCTGACCTAGGCGCTGGCTGATTTCTTCAACTAAATCAGATTCAGCACCGTAGGCCAGCAAGAGTTGTGCAACCCGCACAACTTGCCGAGTAATATCATTTTGAGTATCTGCGTACACGAAACTCTCAAAACTTAGATATGGATATTATCTTTGGTAGATGACTTCAACATCGTAGTCATCATCATCAAAGTCATCGTCGAAGTCATCATCATAATCTTCATTGACGGACTCAATGTTAGCTTGATGATAATTATCCCACTTGAATTCGACTTCATCGTCTGGATTTGCATCTTTATCTTCAGGAGGAAGACTTTGGATGAAATCCCACAGCTTAGTCGCTAATTCCTTAGTACCATCGCGGCCATAGGCGGAAATAGTGTAAACTTCACCTTCCCAACCAAGCTCTTTAACAACTCGGTCAACCTTTTCTTTTAGCTCGTCTTCGAGCAGTAGATCGGCCTTATTGAAGACTAACCAACGAGGTTTGCTTGCCAGTTTTGGCGAATACTTTTCAAGCTCACCGACGATTGCACGCGCAGAGTCGACAGGATCTGTGCCATCAATTGGCTCGATATCGATGATATGTAACAGAATACGGCAACGTTCTAAATGCTTTAAGAAGCGAATACCCAGACCCGCACCTTCTGCCGCGCCTTCGATCAAACCAGGAATATCTGCGATGACATAGCTTTGGCCTGGACGTGGGTTAACCACACCGAGGTTAGGCACTAATGTCGTAAAGGGATAATCCGCAACCTTAGGTGTCGCACGAGACACTGCACGAATAAAGGTCGATTTACCCGCATTAGGCATACCAAGCAAGCCAACATCGGCTAACAATAGCAGTTCTAATTTTAAGCTACGCACTTCACCCGGTGTACCTAAGGTTTTCTGGCGTGGCGCACGGTTTGTACTGCTCTTAAAGCGAGTATTCCCTAAACCATGGAAACCACCTTTTGCCACTAATAACTTCTGGCCATGGGCAGTTAAATCACCAAGCACTTCCTCGGTGTCATGATCAATCGCACGAGTACCCACAGGCACTTTTAAAATCAAATCTTTACCACTATGGCCAGTACAATCACGGCCACGACCGTTTTCACCGCGTTCAGCCATGTGGAAACGTTCAAAACGATATTCAATCAAGGTGTTGAAGTTTTCGTCGGCCTCCAGATACACACTGCCGCCGTCACCACCATCACCACCATCAGGACCACCATCAGGGATATATTTTTCGCGTCTGAAACTCACGCAACCGCTACCGCCGTCGCCTGCTTCGACCCTAATTACTGCCTCATCGACAAACTTCATACTTACTCCTGGCATCACTGAATGAAGGAATTATACCGTTTAACTTCATCGGTCGCCAAAAAACTCGAGATACTTGCTCCCAATCTTACCAGTCAACGCCCTTAATTTGATAAAGATTTATCAAATCGCTCCAGAAACGTAGGTAAGTAGAAGCACAAAAAACAGAAAGCCCCACCAAAGGCGGGGCTTTACAGTATAAGCTAGACTCGAAAATTAAGCTTCGATGCTAATAAACTTACGGTTATTAGGACCTTTAACTTCGAATTTTACTTTACCGTCGGTCAGAGCAAACAGAGTGTGGTCGCGACCAATACCCACGTTTACACCAGCGTGGAATTTAGTACCACGTTGACGAACGATAATGTTACCAGCTAGAACTGATTCACCGCCAAAGCGCTTAACACCTAGACGTTTACTTTCTGAATCACGGCCGTTACGAGTAGAACCGCCAGCTTTTTTATGTGCCATGAGTTAGACTCCTATTATGCGTTGATAGCAGTAATTTTAACTTCGGTGAACCACTGACGGTGGCCCAACTTCTTGTCGTGGTGCTTACGACGACGGAACTTAACAATAGTTACTTTCTCGCCACGACCATGACTTACTACTTCAGCAACGACTTTACCGCCAGCCACTAAAGGAGCACCAACGTGCACTTTTTCACCGTCAGCGATCAGTAAAACTTGATCGAATTCAACAGTTGAACCAGTAGCAACTTCTAATTTTTCTAAACGAACTGTGTGGCCAGGGGCTACACGGTGTTGTTTACCACCACTTTGAAAAACAGCGTACATAGCTATTTTACTCCGATATTCCTAACATGCTGGCCCACATTCTTGGGGGCAGGATGCTACAAAAACTTTATTGACAATGGGCGCGGAGTTTACGCGAAGAATCCTTATCTGGCAAGCCCTAATTAGGAAAGAATAAAAAAAGGCCGGAATAACTCGCACATTAGTAGTGTGAGTACTGTCATATGTCAGAATTTTAGGTAAAATTCATTCTATATAACACGTGAGCCTAAAATACAGGCCGGGTACGTAATGGCCCCACAACCAGAGTCTATTATGGATTTAAACGCTATTCGTCAACTGGCTGACACTGATATGCAAGCAGTCAATCAGCTGATCTATAAACAGCTGGAGTCAGATGTCGCCCTGATCAACCAGCTAGGTTTCTACATTATCAATGGTGGTGGTAAACGTCTTCGTCCTTTACTGTCCGTCCTCGCCGCTCGCGCCGTCGACTATAAAGGTGAAGCCCACCTTAAGCTTGCCGCGATTATTGAATTTATTCATACCGCTTCATTACTGCACGATGATGTGGTCGACGAATCGACCCTCAGACGCGGCCGCGAAACAGCCAACGCGCTGTTTGGTAATAGCGCCAGTGTATTAGTGGGTGACTTCCTTTATACACGCTCATTCCAAATGATGACTGAACTCGACAACATGCGAGTATTACGTGTACTAGCCGATACCACCAACGTATTAGCTGAGGGCGAAGTATTACAGCTAATGAACTGTAATGACCCAGATACTACCGAAGAAAGCTATATGCGGGTGATTTACTGTAAGACTGCAAAGCTATTCGAAGCCGCAACCTTACTTGCCGCGGTATTAGCGGGCGCCACACCTGAACAAGAAACGGCGTTGGGCGATTATGGTAAGTATTTAGGTACAGCCTTCCAATTGACCGACGATTTGCTCGACTACACCGCCGACAGTGAAGAGTTAGGTAAAAACATCGGTGATGACCTCGCCGAAGGCAAACCGACCTTACCGCTGATCTATGCCATTGCCCATGGCACAGAAGAAGAGCAGCAGCTTATACGCCATGCGATTGAGCAAGGTGATGGCACCCATGCGATTGAGAAGATAGTTGCCGCTCTGCATCATTGCGGCGCGCTCACTTATACTCAGCAAAAGGCCATTGAGGAATCAAATAAGGCTATTGCTGCACTTGCGGCATTACCTGACAGTGATTTTAAAACCGCATTAGTCTCACTGGCGAAAATATCTGTTGACCGCAACCACTAAGCTGTTGTGAACAATCAATAAAAAGGCCTTGCTTCGCAAGGCCTTTTTATTTTTAGCATTCTTTACAACATGGAACTTAAACCTGCCATTGGATCGGCGCTTCGCCCCGAGCCATCAGTAGTTGATTCACTTTTGAAAAATGCCCACAACCAAAAAAACCACGATACGCCGATAAAGGTGATGGATGCGGTCCCGATAGAATTTGGTGTTGTGGCGCGTTAATCACAGCACCTTTTTTGATGGCATGACTCCCCCACAGCACGAAGATAATTGGACGTTGCTGCGCATTAAGCAGCTTTAACGCTTCCGTCGTAAAAATTTCCCAGCCCGCATTGGCATGGGAGTGCGCCTGCCCCTGTTCTACCGTGAGGACAGTATTAAGCATCAAAATCCCCTGTTCAGCCCAGGCCGTTAAATCACCATGGTTGGGAATATGGAATCCCGGAATATCGTTAACCAATTCTTTATACATATTGGCAAGCGAAGGCGGCGGTTTAACCCCTCGTTTCACTGAGAAACATAAACCATGGGCTTGATTGGGGCCATGGTAGGGATCTTGACCAATTAACACGACACGCACTTGCTCGAGCGGCGTTGTTTTGAATGCATTAAACACATCCTCTTTCGGAGGATAAATCACTTTGCCCGCTTCTCGCTGTTGATTCACAAATGCGATCAGCTGTTGATAGTAAGGCTGCGTACGTTGATGGTCGATAAATGCTTGCCAAGTCGCCAAAATCAGTTTCTCTTACTTAAGTTACAATGCCGTTAGCTTAAAAGTGATAAGCAACCATGACAAGCTCACTGTGCGATTAATTCGCCTGAACTGCTGATAGTTCAAGTTAAAATGCCACCAATTAAGTGCTATAGTGTCGGCACTTATCCCCTATTCATTCAGATAAATGATCCGCGACCGCTTACAAGGCTCAAGTCCACAATCCGCAGGCTTTACCTTAATTGAACTCGTTGTAGTGATTATTGTGCTTGGAATTTTAGCCGTTGTGGCTTTGCCCAAGTTTATCAATGTGCAGCAAGATGCGCAGATCGCTACAGTTAAAGCCGCAGGCGCAGGATTTAAATCCGGTTTAAATTTAGCGCGTTCAGTTTGGGCAGTGAAAGTAGGCTCAGGCCCCAAGGAAGATTTACCCGTATTTGGCACTGCACAATCTGAACAAGTGGACTTTAATGCTAACGGTTGGCCTGCCCAACACTATATTTATGGCAATGAGGCATCGCCTTCATTAGATAATGTGGAAGACTGTGTCTCTGTATGGGAAGTGTTATTCCAAAATGCGCAGCCGAGCGTCTCACGACTCAATATTGATGCTACCGAAACAGACTATAAAGCCAGTTATCTCAACCCTAATCAATGCCGATATTTTTATCGGGCTAACGATAAATTATCCATTTATTACGATTCAAGAACGGGAACCGTCACAACAGACTTAGATCCCAATAGTTAAGAGTTAGCGATTCTTTCCCATAGAAATTAGGATAGAATCGCCCACCAATAAATTATTTTGAGTAAGCGCTATGACAGACACGAGCAACACCACTATTTTTGAACTTGCCGATCAATTTATTGCCTTAGCCAATCAGCTAAGCCAGCAAGAAGGTGATGTAGGCAAAGTAGGAACCGCCCTGCGTTTTGCGGCGGCCCGTTTTAATGCTTTTGAAGCGGCGATTAAATCAGCCGATTTAGGTGCAGAAAAAGACAATGCACTCGACTGGTTTAGCGCAGAATACCGTGAAATGCTGAGTGATAATTTAGACGACCATATCGCCAACCCACCCGTTATGCAGGAAGAACCCGCAGAGATAGATGATTCTGTCCAAATTTTTAAGAACTGATAATCTGCTAAGGGTGAAGTGGCACACTATTTTTTGTGCCACCAAAGCTGCAGTGATCTTCTTATCTTACAGATCACTTTAGGTGAATACATCAGCGCTACACCACAAGACATTTAGGGCTAAATTCAAACTGGATACTGCTGTATGAGTCCCTAATAGAAACCTAATGAATATCTATCCCAAACCGCTTTTGACCATACGCAGGCATTGGGTCGTTTTATCATCTCAAAATGAAAAAGCGATAAGCCCTGTGGGTTTATCGCTTTTTATTGTCTTGCTTTGACCGCAGTGACGCTAATCCGGCAATGGATTATTTAACGATTTCCATCTCAGCTAAGAGATTGTCGGCACCATCCAAATATTTCATTACCCACAACATATAACGGCTATCGACATGAATAGAGCGGTTAATTTCATTATCAAATGCCCAGCCGCCGATAATGCTTTCATATACACCATCAAACAGCAGACCCACTAATTCGGCGCGGCCGTTTAAGGTAGGCGAACCTGAGTTACCACCGGTGGTATCTAAGGTCGACAGGAAGTTTACCGGCACAGAATCGATAGATTTCATATAGAAATCACCGTATTGCTTCTGCTTAATAAGCTCTAACTGCTTTTTCGGTGCATCGAATGGATCAATTCCCGTGTCTTTTTGCACTATGCCTTCGAGGCGAGTGAATGGCACAGCCACTAAACCATCTTTTGGCGAATAACCTTTTACATGGCCAACCGTAACACGCAGGCTAGAGTTCGCATCGGCGTAAACGGGCTTACCCTGCTCAAGGTTATAGGCAATGATGGCATCCATATATTGCGGACGTATTTTCATCATCTCGCCGTCTAATTCTTTTTCTTTCTTCTCTTCGCTCATATTGGTGTCATACATGGCCACCGCAAATTGAATAAAAGGATCCTTAGAGGCTTTAAAATCGTCGACCGATTTTTCCATCCAAGCTAAACGCACATCTTTATTACCGAGTTCGGTTTTGGCGTACATTTTATCTAAGGTTTTAGCAAGCTTAGCTTCGTTAACCTTGTTATCGATACCAAAGGCTTTATCCATCGCAGGTAAACGCTGCGCTTCAGGTAACGCGGCATAACGTTTTAGCATATCTAAGAGTACGGCCTTATCGACACTCGCGGCATAACGGCGGTCAATACGTTCCATGCTTGCTTTAAAGCGAGTCATATCACGGTCTTGGAAGCCTGGTTCACGCTGCATATCAGGCAGTTGCTTTTCATGGGCTAAACGGTACAGATTCGTCGCCGTTGGTAACATAGTGGTGCTACTGATGTAGCTTAAAATCATATCCCGTTCTTGGTGCGCTTTGCTCTTAGCAATCAAGGCATCTAATTCGGCTAAGGTTTTACCGTATTTAGCCTCACGGCTGCGGTCTTTAGCGATCCACTCAGCCAGTTTAGCTTCAAGGGCTTTACGGTCGGCCAACATGGTCGACTTGCCGTAAAACTCGATCATCGAAGTGAAGTTTTTTGCATAATTAGCTAGACCCGCGATTTGGCTTTCGTACTTAATCCGCTCATCGCTGCCCTCTGGCGCAGTTGCTTTAATGATTTCAATAAAGCGCTCACGCAGCATTTTGCCTTCGGGATAAGCCCACTCAAACTCATTTTGAACTTCAGTCGCGGTGCGGTATCTGTTAGTGCGGCCGGGGTAACCCGCTACCATCACAAAGTCACCTTCACTCACGCCTTTGGCTGATACTTTTAAGAAACTCTTTGGCTCATAAGGCACGTTGTCAGCGCTAAATTCTGCGGGTTTACCATTTTTAGACACATAGGCGCGGTAGAAAGAATAGTCGCCCGTATGACGTGGCCACATCCAGTTATCGATATCGCCACCGTATTTACCAACGCTGCCCGCAGGATTGTAGACTAAACGCACGTCGCGGATTTCTAGCTGTTTAACCAGATAGTATTCCAAGCCACCGTGGAAGCTATACACCTGGCAACGATAGCCTTCGTCTTTTTCACACTCGGCAACGAGAGCTTTCTCTTGGTTTTCAATCCCTTGATAAAACTCACGGCCCGTTTTGTTTTCTATCCCAGCTTTAACGCGTTCAGTAACATTGGTGACATCTTCAGTCACATATACCCGAGAGCCAGGGGCTGCGGGTAATTCATCGGCAAAGGTTTTAGCTAAAAAACCGTCCTGTAACAGGTTTTTCTCAGCAGTAGAATTGTATTGAATCGAACCATAGGCGCAGTGATGGTTAGTCACCACTAAGCCTTTGGGTGATACAAAAGATGCCGTACAGCCACCAAGGCTTATCACGGCATTCATCGGGAATTCGGTAAGTTTAGAGATTGATTTAGCATCAATTTCTAAGCCTTTCGCTTTGAGTTCATCGGCCATTGCGGGCAATTGATGGGGCTGCCACATACCTTCGTCAGCATGGGAAGCAAAACTCGCCGCCACAGCAACTGAGAGTAACCATTTTTTCATTGTCTTAAGTCCGTTTTGATAAAGAAAGCCGAGCGCTTGCGAGGCTATTTCTACGTATGATGTGAATCACTTACCCGACAGCCAGAAAGTAAAAAGTCAGGCACAGAGCCTGACTTTAGCATATCGCACGCACTTTATAACAGACTCAGAAAAATTCGCTTACAAAGCAAATACATTAACTAAGCACTACAAGTTTAAATGCGTTCAATTGCCGCAGTTTAAAGTGCGACAAATAGCTGAGCACCAATAATGATTGCTCCCAACAGACCTGCAAGTCCAAGGGCAAATATTCCACCTGACACTTGGTATCCTTGGGGCACAGCTTGGCGTTGACGTAACGCCATCACAATCGGCAGAAAAATAATCATCACCACCAGCGGCACCGCAGCAAAGCCTAATACGGCAACAAAGCCTTCGGGCACATAGAGCGCGCATAACAATGGCGGCACAAAGGTTAATAACCAGGTTTGCGTCCGCCCCAAAAAGGTCTTCTTAGCGCGGGTGAGTTCTGCCACAAAATCATACAAACTTAAGGTCACCCCGAGGAAAGAGGTGATTAAAGCTAAATCCGCGAATAGCGAAATACATTTACTGATCCAAGGCGTGTGTGCAATCTCTTGTAACGCACTGATAAGCGCTGGCAAAGAACCATTAAAGCCACTGATTTCATTGCCCCCCACAGTGCCTAAGGTCACCAACAACCAAAAGATATAACAGGCAAGCGGAATCGTTGAACCTATTAACAATACCTTGCGCAGCGAGGCGGCATCACCGTCTAAATAACGCACTAAAGTTGCAATACACACATGAAAACCAAAGGAGGTAAATACCACTGGGATAGCCGCCATCCAACTGCTGGTCAAGGATTGCGTCATCGCATTGGTTGCCATACTGGAAATACTGACTTCAGGTAATAAAAACAGCACGACAACAATCAGCAATAAAATCATCAATGAAAACAAAAAGCGCGACACTTTATCGACCCAAGCCACGCCTAATGCCGCAAACCCGCCCAGTACTAAGGTGAATAACACCACCGCCAGTTGGTTATCTAACACGATATCAAACATATTTTGCGCTTTGAGCACTAATAGCGATGAGCCACCTGTTAGATACGCCGCCGTTAAGGCAAAGAGTAAGCTAAGGAACGATGCGCCTTGCACCATTTGGCCTTTCTTACCGAGTAATTTGCCAGTAATCGCATGGACATTATCGCCCACACCAGAACGAAGGTTAATCTCAAGCATTAACAATGAGGTATAGGCTGACAGCCCCCAAATAACCACCATCAATAAAATAGCGGGGATCATACCTAACGCAGCCGTGGCTAAGGGTAAGGCTAACATTCCCGCGCCAATGGCGGTTCCCGCGACGATGGCTATCGAGCCTAACATTTTTGAATTCACACAATTATCCTGTTCAAGTATTAATTATTTTTTTAAGGTTTTTGAGTAGATTTGAAGGATAAAGCCTTGCGCACTCTGTGATTAAGCCAACAGCAATCTCAAACGAAAAGCGTCACTAAACTTAAAGCATCCAATCCGATCTCAATAGAGCAGATCAATTGGCCCCAATAGCTTTTGAATATTTCAACCCAGTCGCCATTGAGGCTAACTAAATCGTTTGCAGAAAAGTGACATTAATTTCAACCGTGATTGCCTTAGCAAAACAGCGACAACGCGCGTAATAGAAGATAGCTAGGGACATTAACAGAGCCAATCCCAGTGGGCAAGCCAGTTGTGAACAAAGATAGAAGGTGCGCCTAATGGTAACAACTCAATAGCGCAGTGATAAACGAAAACATACAAACCAACAAAATCGCTACCTTTGTGAAAATACGCCAAATGCGCGATTAAAATCACCTAAAGGTTAATTTGGCCTTTGCAACATCACAAACGCGCTGATAATGGACTTAAACATCTTCCATATGCTTAAGTCCATTCCGTTGAATTTAACAATCACTCAAAATGTTCAATTACAGCTCAGTCCAAGCCATGGTCCAAGAGCTACCTACGCCAGGTTCAAAACCCGTTGCAGTTGGTGACCATTGCACACAATAGCCACTGTAGGGCCAAGGTTTACATTGATAGACTTTACCAGTTTTAGGTTGTAGCACTTTAGTGCCCGCTGCATAGCTTTTTATTCCCTCAGGGAAGATAAAGTCAGCATCCGGTGCAGTGGTTTGATCTTTTAGGAAAAGATCAAAGTTTTGCTGGATAACTTCACCTTGTTTAGGCTCGGCTTTCACTTGTAAATGATAATGTCCTGCCTTAGGGGCAACGACATCCAACACAAAACTCGCGCTGGTATTGTTTACCGCCTGCGTCACATAACCTGCTGCGGTGCCATCGTGGCTAAATAAATAGGCCGAAACCTGCATATCCGCATTGGTGCTCACATCAAAACTGACCTGTGCGGCACCATCAACAATGGTGTAATCATCGGCCAAGGAGGTGACATTAAGCTGATTTCCCGGTGCTGGCGCAATATCAAAGCTCACTTCCACTCGCTCTAAGCCCGACTTAGGCGCGGCAAAAATCTCATTTTTGCCATATACAGGTGAAATCACACCAGCCGCATTCTTCTGCCCCGCCTTAAGTTGTGGTTGCTGGGCATTAATGGCACTGGCTAACAGGAATGGCCAATTTTGCTTAGCACCTTGGGTGGCATCGGCAATGGTAATTTGGGTTTGCTTAGCGCTTTGTTCACCATTAGCATCAAACACCCGCGTCATTACCTTATCACCCGCTTTAAGATCGAGTGACGGATTAATATCACCAATATCGGTCCACTCGCCCGGCACCACAGCGCCTGAGCTCAAGTTTACATCGATGGCATTGTAGAAGCTGTTGGTGGTGTCACCCACTTCCCACACGGCCAAGATAACGTGATAACCCGTTCTATCTTCAGGCACATAACAATTATGAGTCACTAGCTTTGGCGGTTGCACCATGCCACCGTCGATCACACAAAAGGGGGCTAAGTCAAAGCTTGCGCGGCTCAGAGCTTGATTTTGATCCCAGCCTTGACGAGTTAAATAGTAACGCCAATTGCGAGTAACATGGTTAGCGGTAAACTGCCAAGAAAAGTCATTCCAACCCGCTTTGATATCGCGCTTAGACCAACGACTTGGGCTCTGTTCATCCAAAGGAGAAAATGCCCCATTTGCCGCACTAGCAATTTTACCGTCAGCAGGGCCAGACTCAGGGAATCCAGAAGGACCTTCAACACTTTGCGGCTCCCACTGAATGGCGCCACAGTTGACGTTGCTGCCCGTTTTACAGGCGTAGGAGCGAGACTCTGGTGATATAACATAACCATGAGCCGATGCCGTTTGGCTCAGCAACGAACTTCCGGCAGTCAAGGCTAATGCAACTAGGCTTAACTGAGTAAGCTTAGGAATTGCAAATTTAGGGACAGTTGATTGAGAAAAAGCAGTCAGATGTTCCACTTTAATGTACTCCGTAGGGGCCATTCAATAAAAGATTGGCATTGGTATAAAAGTGGTATTTAGGCAAAACAGCATTAAGCAAAGCCGTTTATTTTTTAAAGAATTCAATATATTCGCTGAATTCTACAGCAACCCCGCTATCTTAGTTAACATCCTTTTACAACCTTAGACCGGAGGCTTTGCGTCCTAATTTTTCAATTAGTTTGCCCAATACGGTGGATCTCAATTGATTAAGTTAACAGGATGTAACTCAAAGACTGAGATGCGGCTAAACTAACAACAAAAGACAACGTTGTCAAAAATTAAATTATTACAATTCAATGAATTACAGAATGTGAATCGGTATTTTTTTGGCACCTGCCAGATTTTATGCTTTTAATCTTGATAAGTTTAACCTTGAAACGGATCGCGACTTGGGTATAATGCCCACCTCGCTTCGGGGGAGTAGCTAACTGGATTTTGAGTCATCAATATCTAGGGTGAACGTCAACATACTTGGCCGCATGCCATGGTGTTCACAGCAAATCATCGATTTGTCTTGCAAGACCTGAGCACAATAACCGCACCTAGGGGTGGACGGTCTATTGTGCTTATGTCAAAAACCACCCCTAAAAGGATCACACTTGGAAGCGTTACTCGCCTCAACCTTTACGGTTGCTATCGCCGAGATTGGCGATAAAACTCAACTGCTTGCCCTCTTACTCGCTGCAAGATTTAAAAATAAAACCGCGATCATTATGGGGATTTTACTCTCAACCCTGTTTAACCATTTTGCCGCTGCATGGCTTGGACAATGGGCGATTAATTGGGTGAGTCCTGATGTAGCGCGTTACTTGGTTGCCGCCTCCTTCTTCGCAATTGCCCTTTGGGTGTTAATCCCCGATAAAGTGGACGCTGAAGAAAGCCGTTTCTATAAAATGGGCCCCTTTGTCGCAACCTTTATTCTGTTCTTTATTGCCGAAATGGGCGATAAAACCCAGATCGCGACTGTCGTGTTAGCCGCGAAATACGATGCCTTAGCCATGGTGGTTGCAGGTACCACTTTGGGTATGTTGCTGGCGAACGTACCAGTGGTGATTGCGGGGCATTTTAGTGCCGAAAAATTACCGATGAAGTGGATCCACAGGGGCTGCGCGATTTTGTTTGCCCTACTTGGGGTCGCAACCTTAATCTATTAATTCAACTAATCAATTGAATTTTAAATAATTAAAAGGCCTGTGATATCACAGGCCTTTGCTATGGGTTAGTAGATTAACTTATAGCCCTAATGCGGTTTGGATCCGTTGACCGTAATCAGCATCAGCTTTTTGGAAATGTGCCAGCATACGTTGCTGTACATCTAAACTCGCTTGACGCAGTGAGCCTGAAATGGTTTCCACTAAGCGGGCTTTTTCATCTTCGCTGAAGATGCGGTACAAATTACCGGCTTGGGTGTAATCATCCTGATTGTATCGGCTGTAACGCGCCGCTTCGCCATCTAAACGCAGTGGTGGCTCAGCAAAGTTTGCCGGTTCTACCAAGGCGCCCGCAGTGCTATTAGGGCCATAGTTTGCTGAAGCATCGCCACCTGTTTGACTGCCATGGTAAGGACATTGAGTTCCCGCCATTGCGCCTGCACGTTGATGATGATTGGCTTTAGCCGCATGTGGACAGTTTACTGGCAATTGGTTGTAATTCGCGCCAATACGATAACGCTGTGCATCGGCATAGGCGAACAAACGTGCCTGTAACATTTTATCAGGTGATGCGCCTACACCAGGCACTAAGTTACTCGGTGCTAAGGCCACTTGCTCGACTTCCGCAAAGTAGTTTTGCGGTAAACGGTTCAGCTCTAACACTCCGATTTCAATTAATGGGTAATCACCATGTGGCCAAACCTTAGTTAAATCAAATGGGTTGATATGGTAAGTGTTGGCATCAGCTTCAGGCATAATCTGCACATTCACCGTCCAACGAGGGAAGTTACCATCGGTGATCGCCACCACCATATCGCGTTGTGATGAATCAGGGTCAATCCCTTTTAACTTATCAGCCTGTTCGTTAGTTAAGTTCACTACGCCTTGCTGCGATTTAAAGTGAAACTTCACCCAGAAACGCTCGCCTTTAGTATTCCAGAACGAGAAAGTATGCGAACCATAGCCGTGCATTTGGCGATAGTTTGCCGGAATACCACGGTCTGACATCAAAATCGTCACCTGATGCATGGCTTCAGGGTTTAATGACCAGAAGTCCCACATCGCTTGTGGATCTTTAAGGTTGGTCAATGGGTTGCGCTTTTGAGTATGGATAAAATCCGGGAACTTAATGCCATCACGCAGAAAGAAGGTCGGCGTATTGTTACCCACTATGTCGTGATTACCACGAGCAGTATAGAAGCGCAGACCAAAACCACGTGGGTCACGCTCTGCATCGGCAGAACCCATTTCACCGCCAACGGTTGAGAAACGCACGAAGGTTTCAGTTTGCTTACCCACACCATTGAAATGGTCAGCAATGGTGTAATCGCTTAAGTCTTTGGTCAGAGTGAAAGTCCCGTATACACCAGTACCTTTAGCATGTACTACACGCTCAGGAATACGCTCACGGTTAAAATGAGCAAGCTTTTCAATTAAATGCCAATCTTGTAGGAGTAAAGGGCCACGCTCACCCGCTGACAACGAGTTTTGATCGTCTGCAATAGGGGAACCGCTCTGGCTGGTTAAATACTGTTGACTCATATCTTGCTCCTTAGTCTTTTTTAGTGTGAATCCAAGATTCAATTAAATCGAAAATAGTAGCCATGGCTTATCTCCTTGGCAGGCGACGTGTTGTCGATGGAGCTAGAATAGAGAAAAGATGAAATCTAATAAAACGATTAATATAGATTTAAATAATCTATTTTAAAGATTAAGACTAAGAAATACTCACTGTCATCACTTAAGTGCAGACAGTATTATTGTTTAATATCTGGAGAGTAAAACCCATTAAAGGGTATCCCCGACTGATGGAAGATATGAGTTTTTACACTGAGGACTAAAATTAAAGGTATGAAAAAATAAGCAGATTGGTTAGGACTTGCATCGAAACCAACCTCCAAACTTACTTTTGGCTTAGCTGCTCACGGTAGATAACAACAAGATAATAAGCATCGATGAGTACAATAAAAAAGTTAACCGCTGCAACAGGATAAGCCTGTATCGCCATCCCATAAGCAACAAACAGTGTAGCCCCCAGCAAATTCAACCAACGTAACTTCTTGATGTTTGACATCATCAAAGAGATAGCTACTACCACAGACGCCAAATAACCAACCCATTCCCAAATCATTGCACTATCCATATTAAAACCTTATTTATCGATTTATACATTGAAACAGGTTGGTTAATCTGCATTAGCGTTTAACTACCGCTGCTGTCATCCGTGAGATACAGGTCAACTCCCCTGCACTATTATGGATTAAGATTTCCCATACCGAGCTGCGTTTCCCCAGATGAATGGGTTTTGCCGTTGCGGTTAGCACGCCATTACGTGACGCACGTAAATGGTTGGCGTTAATCTCTTGTCCAACACAATAATATTGCTCGAAATCCACCGCAAAGTTTGCCGCATAACTGGCAACCGTTTCGGCTAAGGCAACGTTCGCGCCCCCATGGACAATGCCTAAGGGATTATGTACGGCGGGCGTGGCAGGCATAGTCGCCTTCATAAAGTCATCGCCAATCTCGCTGATCTCAATCCCTAGGGTCTGCATCAAGGTGCCTTTGCCCCCCATACCAGCATCTAAACGGGCACAATCCTCTAAGCTTACCGGTCTAAACCAAATACTCATTTCAACATCCTAGTAAAGAAAACCAGCTAGCAGTTTACTAAGAAGTGACTGAAGTTCAACACATAAGCCATCGCTTAACCAGTTCTGTACGGCAAGGAAACGCTACGACTAACTTAACCAATGTTTTGTGACAGCCAAACGGCTAAACCAAACTAAGAAAATCCCCCAAAGGATCACTACACTTGGCATCACAAGAGCATCAGTGCCCAATACCGCTGCCGCCTGCTGAATCCCAAATACATAACCCATCTGCACCAGTACCGCCACCAGTGACGCGAGCAACACTTTATAAGAGAAGGCTTTTTTAATCAGTAGAAACAGGCAACCGATAACGCCAGAAACCACCGCAAAACCAAACACAAAGTTGAGCCAAGCGGGTGTCGATTCATAGAGCTTAATCTGATCAGGACTCATCTGCGCCATGGCGTCTGGCGTCATAGTCATTTGAATAACAAAGGCCAATAATCCCATGATATTCCAAAGCAAACTAACGACTGCGATAACGTAAAACCACAATGGCGCCTTGGTAACACCAATGGAATGCTGGGGTGCACTCACAACCATCTTTTTCTCCGTTGGGCTCAAGACTCATTCCCATGAAATACGATGAAAACACGATAAAACCAGCTCAATAAAAAGGGATGGTAAAACCATCCCTTAGCTCTGAGTTTAGCTCACAAAATAAGATGTGAGCGTATTAACACGTATTTAACGGCGACGGCGTTGTAATCCAAATAGTGATAACAAGGCTAAGCCTAAGTAACCTAGCGCACCACCATCATCCTTAGGCTTTGGCTCAGGTTTTGGTGGCTCAACAGGCGCTGGATAGCTTAATGCAACAATCACAGGGTCATGGTCTGAAGCAGAAAACGCATTTTCAGATTTTACGAGATTACCTGAGAATTTTTTGCCGTATTCGAACAGGTTAGACTCCACAGAGTTGATATGCCAATCTTCAATATCGACTAAACGCTTGGCGAGACTAGTGTTTGCCAAGGCATGGTCAAGGTTGCCTAACTCACCATTGTAGCTGTATGAGTAAGTTCCAGTACCGTGAGCTTTAGTATTGAGATTGATAAGACCATAACCTTTCTCAATCTTGCTGCCTTGGCGTTCAAACACTTTGCCATTTAAGGTTGTCCAAGAGGCGGTCATGATTGCACGATCAGACTTGCTCGCATCGAAGTCGGTCAATACACGGATAGGATCTTCCATACCGTAGGCATTCATATCACCGATAACCAGTAAATCGCCTTTTACGTCTTTCAACGCTTCACCGATCACTTTAGCTGCTGACACGCGGAAAGCATTACACTTACCCTGTTGATCCGCAGGATCAACAGACTCTTCGAAGTTAACCCAATCCTCCAAACAGCCTGAGCCTTTTGATTTCAGATGGTTAACAACAACGGTTAGATTTTCATTATGGATCTTAAAGGTTTGCGCTAAGCTGTGGCGTTGGTAAGCATCGTTACCTGGGTTAGTCTCAGTCTTACCCTCTTTAATGCGAGTCACACTGCCTGCACTCGCATGTTGCTCTGGGGTATCAATAGTGCGAGCAGCACCTGCAAGGCTTACTTTACCCGCACGGTACAGCATACCAACGGTAATCGCATCGCTACCGAAGTACTTACCGTCGTATTTATCTTCATCGACGATTTCAATATAGCTGTAAGCATTTTCAGCAGTTTGCTTCTCGTTTAAGGCATCGACTAAGTTCTTAATCGCGCTCTTTTCGCCAAAACCGTTGTTAGCAATTTCCATCAAGCCAACGATATCGGCATTCATGGCTGTAATGGCACTAACGATTTTCGCACGTTGTAACAGCATTTCTTCTTCGGTCAATGCGCCGCGGTTGCCACCCGATGGGTTAGTATCACCACCCACAACATCATTGAAGAAGTTCAGTACGTTAAAGCTGGCCACACGGATATCACCTTTAGTCGCCACACTTGGTGCATCTGTTCTATCATCGCCGCGGATAAAATCGCCAGCAGTAATAGTGTTCGTAGCCACTAAACGGTAAGCCCCGTAGCTATAACCAATCACCCCTTGCAGATTGGTCAATTGATCACCGACGCGGATATAACCTGTTTCAGCATTAAAGTCAGGGAAGTAAGGAATTACACCGTCAGCAGGTTTGTAATCGGATTCGATAAACAGCTGATTTTCTAGGTTTGATTTAACTAATGCCGTTGCCTCTGGAGAAAGCGCTGGGTATAACTGGGTTGGCTTCATCAAGGGTTCTTTGTAAGACACCAACATGTTATTACGCTTGCCCGCATAGTCGAAGCTAAAGGTGCGGCTGATCTTCAGATCACTGCCCGCATCTAATAGCACGTTCATGCCTTCATAACGCTCTAAAGCCTGCGCTAACGTTTCTCCCTCGGCAACATAGAAAGGCGCTGCGACAGGAACTTCCCCCTTCGCGCCCACTTCAAATTTTTTATCGGTTTTAATATCAATTTGGGTTAGACCGAAGTATTCCTTGACCTTACCCTGAACACAGATTTCAACCCCAGGTTGTATCGCTGCTGGCGGTGTTTCACCTAAAAAGACAAATACACCATCGGAAGTATATGGCGAGTTATCACCCTTCACTTCTTGCAAATAAAAACCTTTGAACAAACTCTCGCCACGGGCAGTCACCACCCCGCGAACCGTCACTTCACTTTCAGACTCAAATGCACCTTGAGGAACATAAGGGCTAGATTCGCCAGCACCTTGTACTTGATAAATTGGAACAATTTTCGCGCCACTGCAACTAAATACAGGTGTTTCTGGTGCGGTTGGCGTATTCAGAGAACCAAGACCAGTGAAAGTATCTTTAGGTAATTGTTCCCACTGGGCAGCATTAAAGACGGTATTTGCGACTAATGAGTCTAGTTTACGCTTAAGGGTAACATCGAGTCCCCAACCGACTGGCGTTGGCACATCACCAATAATATCAACCACGGCGCCATCTTTAACCAAAGCGACAGCATCACCGCCGTTAAAGCTTAAGCTACCAGAAAAACTATCGACGCCTTGTGGCAGGGTAATAACACCGCTTGAATTGAGAATCACTTTAGTGGCTTTAGGCGCAATGCTCTGGCCATCTAATACTTGCATATCTGACGCATCTGTTGCGCCATCTTTATAACGAACGAGCTTATAACCTGTGAGATCAATTGCCGCATCACCGCTGTTATACAATTCGATAGCTTTGTTATTAGAGCTACCTTCAACATACTCGGTGATTATGACATCGGCACTTGCCATCATAGGCAACGCCGCGGCTACAGCTAAAGAAATAGCTGTCAACTTATTAACATTTTCCATATCAACAACCCCATTATTATAATATTGCCGCTAATTTTTATTAACGTGCGGGCGGATTATTCCAGAGTTGTAGGGCTAAAAAAAGGGGGCAAGATCTCACTATGCATGCATAACATATTGATGGAAATGTAATTTTACAGAGTAAATTGTCTTACATTCAGAACAGTGCCATAACACAAAATTATTAAACAGCGATAAAACAATAAGTAAGAAAAAGACATCCAGTTCCCCTAGTTAACCTAAGTGAACAAATAATAATCGCAAAAAAAATATGATATTTTTATGATATTTTTAAACATGCCATTCTGAATAAGCGTATTAAATTTGTTGCTTTAAATATGCGTTATTCATTTAAAACTTAATCAGTCTTCCATCGTTCTAAAATAATGGCTTATTGATACGCCAATACCTTGTTATTCAAATAACAAAATAAAACACTAATAAAGCTAAATAGCCTGTTATAACTCGGTTTGCTAATGAATTAAAACAAAAGTAGGATTTAACAGCATAAAAAAATACCGCCAAAAGGCGGTATTTTTATAAAAGCATACTGTAACTAAAAATTACTTCTTAGCGGGTTCAGCAGCAGGTGTAGCTTGTGCTTTCTCAATCGATTTCAACTCAACTTCAAAAATCAGTGTTGAGTTTGGTGGAATAGTTCCAGTATCGCGTTCACCGTAAGCTAAGTTTGCAGGGATAACAAACTTGTACTTAGCACCAACAGGCATTAATTGTACGCCTTCGGTCCAACCTGGAATAACACGATTCAATGGAAATTTAGCCGTTTCACCACGTTTGTAAGAGCTATCAAACTCTTTGCCATCAATCAGAGTACCTACGTAATCTACTTCAACCGTGTCTTCAGCCGCTGGCTTTTCACCTGAACCAGGAGTGAGTACTTCGTATTGCAGGCCTGATTCAGTGGTGACTACGCCTGGCTTAGCTTTGTTTTCTTCAAGGAACTTTTTGCTATCCTCGAGATTTTTCGCCGCAATGGCTTTAGCTTGTTCTGTACGCTTGTCGTTTAATTTTTTGTCTAAACTTTGAAGAATGGTTTGCATTTCTTCTTCAGTTAACTTCAGCTGATCATTCAAACCATTAGTAAAACCTGTCACGATCAGCGTGCGGTCAACTGGTAGGCCTAATTCTTCTTGCTCTTTAATATGACCAGACATATAACGACCGATTGAAGCACCCACACTGTAGGCTTCTTTTTGTGCTTCTGTCGTTAATTCAACATTTGTGCTTGCATTTGTTGCTTTTTCTTCTTGATTACAAGCAGATAGGCCAATAACAGCCAATGCAACTAACGATAATTTATAAATCGATTTCATTAAAGCTTCCTCAGCATCCTCAAGCGGTTACAATAACCTAAGCGCGACAACTTTATACTAGTTATCTGGGTTATACCAACTAGATTCTTTATGGGTTAACTGTGATTAATTTCACTCTACCGAGTTAGAGACACCAACTTTAGGAGCAAGTTCATGAAGAAAACCCTACTGCTGGTAATTTGCACGATTTTTTTGACGGCTTGCTATCCTAAAGCCGAAGATATTCGCGTGCTCTCAAAAGACCCTTCTTACAGCGCAAGTCTCTCGAGTGATGGCACTCTCGCAATTGTCGCAACTCAGAATCAAGGAGTCCAATGTCGGGACTTAACCCAGCACAGCCTTAAATACCAATGGGTGCATGGCGACCTTAATACAGGCGTGGCCAGCACAGCCATTTCACCTAATGGAGAGTTCGCTGCATCGTTAAGCCGCGATTCAGTAGCACTATGGACAATAGCCGACGGAAAATCCGTAGGTTGGTGGTCACTGCCCGCATCGGGAGAAAGTGTTGCGGTAGCCAACAATGGGGTTTTGCTTATTGGTTTAAACGATGGCAGCGTAATGTCTCTGAATGCGGCAAAAACGGCACTGATCAAATTCTTAGGCCATAAAGAACGCGTCAATACGGTTGCACTGTCGGCGGATGGTCGCATCGCACTCACAGGGTCAAATGATATGCAGGCCATTTTATGGCAGGCACAAACCGGACAACCAATCCACACTTGGGATCTTGGTAGTCGGGTGACTAAAGTAGCGCTGAACGACAGTGGTAGTTTAAGCTTTACCAATGGCAGTACGAATGACGCAAAAATTTGGGACAACTCAACCGGTAAACTTTTAAATCAATTAGCAATTAATCGTCGCCAAATGACCTTTTCAGCAGTACGTTTTACTGAGCAAGACAAGCAGTTATTAACGGGAACTCCCGCCCGCGAAGTCATACTCTGGCAACGCAGTTCGGGTAAACCTATTGCACAATGGCAAATTGCGTTGACGAAAAACAGCCAAAACCGAGGAGCCGTTGTATACTCTGTGGCAATTCGAGATACCAATAAAGTCGTTAGTATCAGTAGCCAAGGCTTAGTTGAGACTTGGCAACAATAGAGGTTAGCCATGCAAGGTGTACAACAACAAATTGAAGAGCTGCAAACTAAATTAGCTTTTCAAGAACTCACTGTCGAAGAATTAAACCAAGAGGTGATTAAGCTGAATCGACTCGTGGCCCATCAACAGCACCAGATCCAGTTATTAGTTGGCAAGTTGCAGGCAATGGAGCCGAGCAATATTGCCACCCAAGCTGAAGAAACGCCGCCACCCCATTATTAATAACGAACTAAAATCGTCTGCCAAACGATGAAGACTAAATATCCAGGGAATGCGATGTTTAAAAATGAGATACAACACTCCTGTCAGCCGCTACCGATTGCCCAGGTAGGGGAAGCCATTTTAAAACAACGGGCAATTGAAGTACGCGACTTTGATGAAACGCTCAGTCAGTTAGCATCGCAAATGGTGGCAAGCATGGTAGAAGCAAAAGGCGTCGGGATCGCTGCCCCACAAGTGCACAGCCCGCTAGCGCTATTTATCATGGCATCACGGCCAAACGAGCGTTACCCCGATGCACCGCTAATGGAGCCCGTTGTGGTGGTTAATCCACACATCGAGTTGGCATCTTTACAACTCGAAAAAGGTGAGGAAGGCTGTTTATCTGTCCCAGGACAACGATTTACCATTTGGCGTCACCACAGTATAGTTGTGCGCTATCAAAACCTAGCGGGACAGTGGCAACACGCCGAATTAACGGGTTTTATTGCACGTATTTTCCAACATGAATTCGATCATCTTCAAGGGATCACTTTGCTTGAGCGTTCACAAATGCCACAGCAAACACTAATGGCACAAGAAGGTAACCCACAGGCATGAACACCACCTTCATTCACTCTTTTATCAGACCCACCATCAGCACATTGATGCTCACCGCCATCTTCGGTTCGAGCGGCTGTGCCTATAACAGTATTTTTATCA
The DNA here is from genome assembly GCF_000282755.1 of Shewanella sp. POL2. Classification (NCBI taxonomy): domain Bacteria; kingdom Pseudomonadati; phylum Pseudomonadota; class Gammaproteobacteria; order Alteromonadales; family Shewanellaceae; genus Shewanella; species Shewanella sp. POL2. Next base: position 65,291 of record NZ_AKZL01000008.1, on the reverse strand, counting down.
ATTATCCGGCACAAATCGCGCCAATCAAACAAGATCTCAATACCGCGACGCCCATGGCGGATATCGACAAATTAGCCAGTAATATCCAAGGCAATGACGGTTTGCTTTACGCTCAAGAAGCGGGGCGCATCGCTCAAGTTGCGGGGGATTTTGCCAGCAGTAAAAAATACTACGAGCAAGCGGTGGCGGCCTACACCGCCTTTGATGATAAAGCCAAGATTAGCGCCAGCGATATCGGCGCGACGGCGACAAGCTTAGTGTTAAATGACAATGCGATTCCCTACCGCGGCCCGGGCTTTGAGCGCATTATGTTGCACCAATATCAGGCGCTCAATTATCTATTCAGCGGTGACTATCAAGGCGCGCTAGTGGAAGTTCGTCGTAGTAACGAATTGCAAAGTTCAGAGCAAGAACGCTATCAAAAATCGCAAAAATCGGTACAAGCTATGGCTAATGGTACGGTCGATGCAGAAGTGAATAAACTAGGGCAAGCGGCAGGCACTGTCACCAGCTCCTTCCTCAATGCTTATAGCTATTACACGACGGGCGTACTACACGAAGTGCTTGGTGAACCAAACGATGCCTTTATCGATTACCGTAAAGCAGCACAAATCACTCCTGATAACACGTATCTGCAACAGGATTTGGTCCGCCTTGCCAAACAACTCGGCATGCCGCAATACGATGAGTTTAAAAAGCGCTGGGGCGATGCCAAGCTACCCAAAGCGGGTGAAGGCCAAGTAGTGTTGATGGTCGAAAAGGGCTTTGTCCCCGAAAAACAAGCACTCACAGTGCCCTTCACTATCCATGGCAACTGGCAAACCGTGTCTCTAGCGACCTATGGGCCAAACAATAGCTATGTGCCAGAGACTCAAGTACAGGGCTTAGGCACAGTGCTTAAAACTGAACCTATCGCCAATATTGATGCCTTAGCGATTACCGCCTTGAAAGAAGATTTACCCGGAACCTTAGTCCGCCAAGTTGCAAGGGTTTATGCCAAATCGGAAATGGCTTATCAAGTCGAAAAAAGTGGTAAACCCGGCAATAATGCCGCCGATATTGGCAGTATTGCTATGCAGATTTTTAACGTTGTTACCGAACAGGCGGATCGCCGTAGTTGGTTAACACTGCCGAAACAGGCACAAATTGGCAGGCGTTATCTCAATCCTGGCGAATACACACTGCAATTGGATAAAGCACCACCGACAAAAATTGACGTTGCCGCAGGCAAGACCACCTTGGTCTGGGCAATTGATACTGGTAATTACACCCGAATTTATTCAATAATCATTTAACCGAGCGGTGAATGTTTGAATAAAACGAGTGTCATTAAGTTTTTACAATCACAAAATGGAACTGACTATGAAACAATTTAAACTGATTTTTGTGCTGGCTGCCGTGATGGGTCTGGCTGCATGTCAATCTAAAGTAGAGTATGGTGATGCCACAGAGGTTGAAACCGTTAACGAAAACTTTGGCTCAACGGATCTGCAAGCCATTGCCGCTAAAATGGTTGATAGCATGATGACTTTCCCACCTATCGTGGCCATGACAGCGAACAACCGCCCAATTTTGTTTGTCGATAGCATCAAAAACAAAACCTCTGAGCATATCGATACTGAGTCAGTAACCGACTCTATCAGCAACAAATTATTGCGCTCAGGCAAGTTCCGTTTCATCGACATGACTAAAGTCGATTCAGTTCGTAAGCAACTGGATTACCAAAACAATACCGGTATGGTTGACCCATCAACCGCCATCAAGTTTGGTCGTCAAATCGGTGCCCAGTACATGCTGTATGGCAATCTATCAAGCATCGTTAAGCAAGATGGCAGCACCAAAGACGTTTACTACAAGATGACTATGCGTCTAATGGACTTAGAAACAGGTCTTATCGAATGGTCTGACGAAAAAGAAATCCGTAAGACCAAATCTAAGTCTTTCTTGGGCATGTAATCCCGCTCAAAGTGATAGGCTAATGCCGAAACATCCAAAAAAAGCCAGTATTTTTGCTGGCTTTTTTTACATTTTTAACATTGGTTATCCATGCTAAATAAGGTAGTGTACTCGCCCAAAACACTAAGCAATGATGCCGCTTTTGTATGGAGAAGAGTTCGCGACACAATCAGGCCGACTCTTAACCCTCGACGCTGCATCTACGCCACAAATAAAGTAAATCGTTGAAGGATTTAAGTAGTGAATTTGTTTAAAGCTAGCCTAGTCGCCCTCACCTGCTCTGCATTAATGTCGTGCGCCGTTAAAAGTCCTTTAAATACAGGACCAAGGGACGCCAGTCCCTATATCAGCCAGTATCAGGCAAGCCTACGTTCACAGGTAATATCGGATGTGCATTATGAGTTGGATTTTCAACTGACAGGTGACACGCAATTCAGCGCAACAACTAAGATCCACTTCAATCTTAGCGAGGTTCCTAAGCAACTGAGCTTGGATCTAAGCAAAGCACAAATTAAGCGTTTTTTGATTAACGGAACCGCCATTTACCCCAATTACAATGGTGCCTATATCAGCTTAAACACCCGCTTACTGACCTCGGGAGATAACACGGTTGAAGTGCAATTTACCCGAGCGCACAGCACTAATGGCGAAGGCTTGCATCGCTTCCAAGATCCCGTCGATGGCAAGGTCTACCTCTACTCTCACTTTGAGCCTGCCGCTGCGCAACAGATGTTTGCAGTATTTGATCAACCCGATTTAAAAGCCAATTACAAAATCAGTGTGACCGCGCCGAAGGATTGGCAAGTGATCAGTACCATGCGCGAGTCCTCTGTCACACCTGCGGGGACCATTAATCGTTGGGAGTTTCCTGAAACGCCTAAATTAAGCCCTTACAATTTCTCTATGCATGCAGGCCCGTACCATATGTGGCAGGATAATTCCGGCCGCTATCCTATGCGATTATTTGCACGACAATCCGTTGCTCACCAAGTGACCCCACAGGACTGGTTTACCTATACAAAACAGGGGTTAACCTTCTTTGACGCCTATTTTGGTATTCCTTATCCCTTTAAAAAATACGACCAAATCCTAGTGCCAGACTTTCTCTATGCCGCAATGGAAAACGCAGCAGCAGTGACCTTTGCCGAAGATCATTTCCTCCACAAAGCTGAAATGACCGCCGAGCAAAAACAAAGCTTGGCGGGTGTTATTATGCACGAAATGGCCCACCAGTGGTTTGGCGATTTGGTCACGATGAAGTGGTGGAATGGCCTCTGGTTAAACGAAAGTTTTGCTTCTTTTATGGGTACACTCGCGACCCAAGAAGCCACCGAATTTACGAATGCTTGGCGCAGTTTTTATGCTCAAGGCAAACAGCGTGCCTATGAGCAAGACAGCTTAGTCACTACCCATCCGATTGAAGTGCCTGTAGCTACCACCCAAAATGCCTTCGACAATATCGATGCTATTACCTATCAAAAAGGCGCCTCGACGCTCAAGCAGCTACGCCATTTACTTGGTGATCTGGTGTTCCGCCGCGGCGTGAGCAACTACCTCAAACAATACAGCTACCAAAATGCCGAGCTGGATGACTTTATCAATAGCCTCGCTAAAGCTGCGGGCAGAGACTTAAGCGCATGGACACAGGAATGGCTATACAGCGCTGGGGTAAACACCATTAAAGCCGAATACCGCTGCGACGGTAACCGCATTAGCGAATTTAGCCTATTGCAATATCCCGCTAGCAGCGAACTACCGACACTGAGGGAGCAAAAAGTCCAAATTGCACTGTTTACTAAAGGACGTTTCGATTTAAGGCATGAGACCACAGTACCAGTAACCTACAAGGGCGAGCGTACCGAGGTGAAACAATTAGTCGGTGAGCGTTGTCCCGATCTGGTTTACCCCAACTATGATGATTGGGGCTTTGTGAAGGTGCAACTCGATGAAAAATCCTTCGATACCGCCAAGCAACAGTTAAGCCGAGTTACAGATCCGCTATTGCGCTCAATGTTATGGCAAAGCTTGTGGGACAGTGTACGTGAGGGCAACCTGAGTTTAGATCAATACCTCAGCACAGTATTCGTCAACGCCCCAGCGGAGAATGACTACACTGTAGTCGGCCAAATTATTTCTAGCTTGCTACGCAGTAAAGAATACCTCGCGCAGATCGCGCCTATTCAGCAAAACTATGCTGAAAATGCAGTCAAAGGCTTAGCGCAAATGAGCCTTCGTAAGACCATGGAGAGTCGAGGGGACAATGACTTCCAGCGCCGCTGGTTCGATGCCTATATCCAATTAGCCAGCGATCGTGACAGTTTACGTCATTTAGCGCAATTGCTAGACGGCACAACTAAAATCAAAGGGCTAACTTTAGATCAAGATCTGCGCTGGGCTATCATAATCCAGCTTAATCGCTACGACTTCCCGAATGCGCAGCAACGTATAACACGGGAAATAGCACGTGATAACTCAGATTCTGGGGAAAAAGCGGCATTAGCCGCTCAAGTGATCCGTCCTGAAGCTGCCGCAAAACGTCGCTGGTTGAGTAAAGTCCACGCCGATGTCCTACCGTTTGCTAAACAGCGCATCATCATGGAAAACCTTTATCCTGCGGAGCAAAAACTCTTAAGCGCAGCCACAGCTGAAGAGCGCCTCGCAAACTTAGCCGATATGGACAAAAAGGGCCCAGTGTTTATGCGTAGCTACAGCCGTAACTTGATCCCAACCGACTGTAATTACAATAGTATTACCGCCTTGGATAAAGTATTAGACAGCCAAACAGGCTTATCTAATCTTAGCCGTCGTACTTTATTAGAAACGCGTCAAGCAGAGCAGCGTTGCGTGCTAATCAAAAATAAAATGACCCACTGATAATGAGTTGAAAAAGAAGAGGCTCTGATGAGCCTCTTCTTTTTGCCTTGATCTTTACCTTACATGGGAAACCTGTAGATAAAAATGTAATAACTCATTCAATGGTAGTGGCTTAGAATAAAAATAGCCCTGATGTTGATACACCCCTTTAGCAGCTAAATAATCTACCTGTTCTTGGGTTTCCACGCCTTCGGCAATCATCTCCATATTCGACTCGTGTCCAAAGGCAATAATGGCATCGAGCACCGCACCTTTAAGATCTTTCGTACCAATGGTATCGATAAACATCTTATCAATTTTGATACTATTAATTCCAAGTCGCTGTAAATAGCTAAAACCGCCAAAACCCGTACCAAAATCATCCAGTTTAAAGTCATGGCACAATGGTAAAACGGCTTTTATTTCAGCTAAGGCTAGCTCAAATTGAGTGATAGGTTTGCGCTCCGTCAGCTCAAATGCAATCCGCTTAACCATGGGATCTCGGTTTAAAGAGAACCATTGACTCAGCAAGCCAGACTCTAAGTGCTGCGCAACAATATTGATGCTTACCCAGCCTTTTAGTTGAGCTAAATCGCGATACACCTGATCTAGCAATAAATCGGTGATCGGTAATATGAGCCCCGAATCCTCAGCATAAGGAATAAATTGATTGGGCTGGACTAATACACCATCGAATCGACGCCAACGTACCAGCATCTCCTGCCCAACAACGTCGCCTGAACGGCAATCGATAATGGGCTGATAATAGGGAATAAATTCTTTTCGACTCATTCCTTTTTGCAGCAACATACCAAGCGATACCCGGGCAGATTGCCAGTTCCAATAAAAAATCACAGCTAAAAATGCTGCAATTAACGCTGCAATAAAGAGTACGACACCAATGCGATAAGCTTCTTGCCAGTAGAGATCATCACCCGCCTTTAAGGTTAAGGTGACATCTAACGTTTTAATATAACGAGATTTCTTGATAATGCTGTGGTTTTCATCAAGATTTTCTGTCCCCCTAACCATGGGGGAAAGCCCTTGATAACTGATGAGTAATTGATAACAACCGTGGCAAAGGTTAGATAGGGTTTCGTTATAAACAGAGCTATTAGTCAGCACGACTAACTTCTGCTCACCTAAATGAAAAGCATAGGCAAGACTACGAGCACGATCGGTGGCCGCGACCGTTGTCGCAATATCGACCTGTTGTGTGCCAAAAAATAAACTTCGAGATCGATCAAGATGGTAATTGACTGGCGGACCGATATTGGAGCATTTTTTACCATCGGCAAGTTCTAGCTGAATAAAACGAACAATTGCTGGACTCAAGGATTGACTATTGAGTAACGCAATATCATCTTCATTGCAGGTAAAAGATAATTTAGCAAATGCCCGTTCAATATTTTTTTGCTTAAAATCATCAACACCATTTGCAAAAGTAAGTGTTATTTCATCAAAATCACGATTAAACCTTTTTTCTATGCTATAGGCCGTCAACCAAGGATAAATTGTACTCGCTAAAAGTATTGGTAAAAGAAAGATTAAGCATGAATGTAACCAAGGATTAAAGCACCAGCGAGGAAAACTCCATTTCATCTATACTACTCTCTTACTTATGTTTGGGTGCACTTGCTTATGACACTTTAGGAATACTATGCTAAAAAGCCTTTCAAAACTGTGCAATAAAACAAGTTCACCATGATATAAGTAACTTTTGAAAATACTTATACAAAACAAAATACTGTTAGCTGCCACAACTTTATCAAATCTGAATGAACAACCATTAATGCTTTAGCTATTTCAGCCGCTATACTTTATTAACGTTAGGTTGCTAGCGGAATTTAAAGGAATAGAATATGCGTTCAACACTTAAAACTCGCCTACTTTTTAGTAGTCTCTTAGCCGTATTCATCACTGTTGCAGTACTGGTTAGTATTTCAAGCTACGTCATTAGAAATCATGCTATAGGCAATACCCAAGGCGAGATTGATCAACTAGCGAATACTTTTGCCGAAGGTATTGGACTATGGATGAAAGATAGAAAAACAGCCATTACAAGCCTTAAAAAGACCATAGAGGCTGACCCGAGTGTGCAAATTACCCCTTATTTATTACAAGCACATAATGCAATGGGATTTGCGCTCACCTATTTTGGTGATGAGCAAGGCAACATGTACCGCCAAGATCCAGCGCTCAATACCGCAAACTATGACCCACGTGTCCGCCCTTGGTATATGGATGCCAAAGCCGCTAATAGCATGGTTATGACTGCTCCCTATGTCAGCGCCACCCTTAAAAAACAAGTTGTGACTATCGCTGAGCCAGTGATGGTTGCGGGCCAACTCTTCGGTGTCGCCGCGGCAAACCTTACCATTGACCAACTCACCGATGCGGTACAGCGGCTCGAAGTTCCCGGTAATGGCTACACCCTGATGGTAGACAACACTGGACTAATTATTAGTCACCCCAATAGTAAGTTAAATAATCAACAACTTACTACTATTGACTCTGATTTTACCCCCAACTGGCTATCACAACGCGCCAATGCCAATACTATGGAAGAGCGTGAATTAGATGGTGAGACTCAACTAGTCTATGTAGCGAACGTTCCGTCGACCGACTGGGCGTTAATATTTGTGATGAACAAACAAGAAATTATGTCGCAAGCGACTACGCTCGCTTGGTGGATGTCCGCCGTAGGCGCTGGGTTACTGGTAATGTTTGGCTTAGTATTAGTCGCAATCTTCAAAATGCAATTCAAAGACTTAGAACGAGTTGCTTTGGCACTAAATGATATCGCAGAGGGCGATGGCGATCTGACGGTGAGAATTCACACCGCAAACAGCCATGATGAAATTGGGATCTTAGCCTCAGGTTTTAACCGCTTTGTCGAACGTCTACACGGCATGATTTCGAGAATGCACAATATTGCAGGCCAACTTGAATACCAAGCTAAGGGCAGCAGTGCATCTGCGGCAGATAACAGCCAACGCATTGCGGTTCAGCAGGACGAAGTGACCATGGTCGCCACCGCAGTCACCGAAATGGCCAGCGCCACAGAAGAGATTGCCAGCAACGCCGAACATACAGCGCAAACAGCGCAAAATGCCGTGAGCCTCTCGAATCATGGTCAAAAACAAGTGATGCAAAGTCAGCAATCTATTCGTAACTTAGCAAATGAGGTTGATACCGCAGGACGTATTATCAGCGAGCTGAATGAGCACTCACAAAAAATTAATAGCATTCTATTAACGATCAGTGGGATTGCAGAACAAACCAACTTGCTTGCGTTAAACGCAGCCATTGAAGCCGCTCGCGCAGGTGAGCAAGGTCGTGGTTTCGCCGTGGTTGCCGATGAAGTTCGCGTATTATCGCAACGCACTCACTCATCAACCCAAGAAATTCAGGCAATGATTGAAACCTTGCAACAAACAGCAGGCAAAGCCGTAAAATCCATGACTCAAAGCCATGATATGGCAGAAACGAGTGTGGCCGATGCCAACTCAGCCAGCGAGAGCCTGCTGCAGATAAGCAAAGCAATTAATGAGATATCTGATATGGCAAGCCAAATTGCAACGGCCGCAGAGGAACAAACCTCTGTGACTAGCGAAATTAATCGCAATACCGAATCAATTCGTGAAGTCTCAGAAAACCTCTCTATTGAGGCCCAAAGTGCGATGGTGCAGTCACAGGAGTTGGCTCACTTAGCCGCCTCACTGCAACAGGAAGTGTCACGTTTTAAACTATAAATACACTTGTTGCATTGAATTGATATAAACACCCGCTGTAGCGATTTTCGTTACAGCGGGTTTTAGTTAGAGTTTTAACACTGGCCTATAAGTGCTTTCCCTTCAAACCTTGATACCCCAACTCAATACGATTACCACCATTCTTTTTAGCCTTATACATGGCAGCATCGGCGCAGGAAATAAGTTGCTGTTCATCTTTGCCATGCTCAGGATACAAAGCGACACCAATACTTGGAAAAATATGAATTTGCTGCTCTACAAGCTCAAAAGGCTGATTCAATATATCCAGCACTTTTTGAGCAACGAGCAAGGTATTGTGTGCAGAATCAACTCGCTCCAGTAAGATAACAAATTCATCGCCACCAAAACGCGCGACCGTATCAGAAACTCTCACGCAGCTCAGAAGCCGCTGCGCGGTAATTTGTAACAACAAATCACCCACACTATGTCCGTAGGTATCGTTAACCCATTTAAATTTATCTAAGTCTAAATAAAGTAAAGAGAAATAACTCGACTCTCGATGCGCTCGAGATAAAGCCTTTTGAAACCTATCGTAAAATAACTCTCTGTTGGGTAGATGAGTCAACTGGTCGTAGAGTGCTATCTGCTCTAAGCGAGCCAACATTTGACGACGTTCGATGGCGAACGCAATTTGAGTCGAGACAAACTCCACCAATTCACAATCTTGTGAAGTATAGGTTCTTGAACCTGGGTTGCTATGCATTAGCAACGCGCCAATCACCCCTTTGTGCAATCTCAACGGCACGCCGAGCCAGCAATCTTTAAAAGTTACTGCTAATGGCGATGAAAGCGTATTCGACATGGGACAAAAGAGTAAGGATTGTCCCGTTTGAATGATCTGCTCAGCAAAATAATTAGCATTACTGATATATGCGATATTTTGATCGGACACCGATAACTGGTAAGGAAAATCTAATTGATTTGAATCTTGGTCATAAAGCGCGATAGCAAAATTTTCTGCGGGTAAAAGTTTTGCAATGATCTGGTGGATATGACTATAGAGGGATAACAAATCCTCGGCCACATGAACCGCCTCGGAAATCTCGTATAACGCGGCTTGCCGACGCTCAGCATTTTTATTTTTGGTAATATCGCGAGCCACCGCAACGCGTTGTTGATATTCATCAGACCAGCGGGCTGACCACAGAATATCCACTATGCTGCCATCTTTGCGTATATAACGATTTTCAAAATCGATTTTATAGTGATCTGTCATAATTTCATTGGCCGCAGCAAGCGTACGTTCACGGTCTTCTGGTAAAACCAAATCCAACATCTGCATACCAATCATTTCATCTGGCGTGTAACCAAAAATACGTTCAGCACCCGCACTCACAAATTCAAATCGCCCCGATTTATCCACCACACAGATGGCATCTAATAGCAAATCAATAAAGCGACCAAGTGAAGTATAACCTTCGTTTTTCACACGACTCTCCCACCACGCCTGCAGACAAAACGAGAATAGCTAACTGACTATTGCAGCTAAGCTGTGCATCCCTGTATAGAACCAACGCGCGAATACTCGATGATTAAGGTTAATAGTACATAATATCATACTATTAGAGTAGGTTAATTAGCATGGCAGTTCCACTATTACAACATTCCATACATAAAGCCGAATTGGACATTAGCTTAACCCAATAACAGCATCCGCAAGATGCTTAGGGCGTGTTGACGTTTCAGGGTTATTTTTGCAGCAATTTGGCTGGCGTTTATGCAAGGCAAAGTCCGTGCTGTGTAGTTATTCTACATAAACGGACGATAACGCAGCAGAAACGTCAGCCAAGTGCTGCCCGAAGGGTTCGTCTGGCAAGCCCTTGCTCTTACTTTCGGTCATAAGAGCCGCTCGTCATTTGAGTAAACTACACATCATTCCTCGTTTCGCGAGCACGAGCTTGCCAGAACGAACAAAATTTAATCTCGAAACGTCAACACGCCCTAGTATTTGACTGAGATAAAACTCTTTGAGCACAATAGCCAATTCAAATTTAGTTGATTATATCTGGAGTTATTTTGACAGCGCTTAAGTCACCTTCACACCAAGCGAATCATTTTCGCCTAGGGCTTGCAATGTGGTCTCATCAGCATTGGCAAAGCAGTGTTTATGGTGCAACAACTAAGCAAGCCGATCGCCTTGCCCGCTACGCAACCATTTTTAACACTGTAGAAGGTAATACCAGTTTTTACGCCACGCCAAATACACAAACAGTGATGAACTGGCACAGCGCAACACCAGATGACTTTCGCTTTACCTTTAAACTACCGCAGCTCATCACCCATCAAAGACAGCTGCAACATTGTCAGCAGGAACTAATGGAATTCTTTCGGGTGATGTCGCCCTTGGCTGAAAAAACTGGGCTATGGAAGATCCAACTTCCCGCCTACTTTGGCCCGGAGCAACTAACAACCTTGGCGCATTTTTTAGAAATGCTTCCCCAAGGCTTGACCTATGGCGTTGAAGTACGGCATTTAGCCTTTTTTGCGAAGGGAGAGGCTGAGCGAGCACTAAACCGCTTGCTGATGGATAAACAGGTAAATCGCATCATTATGGACAGTCGGCCCTTGTTTGCCCTACCGCCCGCTAGCGAAGCAATTATTGATGCCCATAAGAAAAAACCACAATTGCCTGTACATGCTATCGCAACTGCAAATGCGCCAGTGGTTCGCTTTATCGGACAAACCGATGGTACTATCGAAGCCTTAGCCGCCAATAACGATAAGTTACAGATCAAAAACAACGATAGCTTTTTCAAAAATTGGTTACAGCAACTTCCCCTCTGGATTAAAGAAGGTCGAGAACCCTATCTTTTTATCCATACACCCGACAATCAAACGGCTCCCGAGCTCGCAGTTCGTTTATATCAGCAGTTACAGCAGCAAATCGCCGCTGAGATTTGCTTACCAACAGTCAAGTTACACACTCCGCCATTGGCAGATCCTACCTCGCAAATGCAACTCTCTTGGTAAGAGGCTGCATATCAACTTCAGCTTAGCCCCAAATTGAGTTAGCGAGAATAAAGACCAATGCCGACAAGAACATCGTAATAGGCAGCGTGAGTACCCATGCCAATAGAATTTGCTTAATGGTTTGGCTTTGCAGCCCAGAGCGATTAGCAACCATAGTACCCGCAACCGCCGAAGACAGAATATGCGTCGTTGAAACTGGCATACCCGTAACGCTGGCAATCCCGATCGAAGCCGCAGCCGTCACCTGCGCAGCAATACCTTGGCTATAGGTCATTCCAGACGAGCCTATTTTTTCTCCCACGGTATAAACAATTCGCCGCCAGCCCACAAGCGTGCCACAACCCAAGGCAGTCGCAATCGCCACGATCACCCAAAGCGGCGCGTATTCGGTCGATTTAGTCAAATCCTTACGCCATTTAGCTAAAGAGCTTAACTCCTTGGCTGGTAAGTCTAATTTAGACACTTTACGAGCGGTATCATCGATACACAGCAACAACCTACGCACTTCACGGCGCTCTTCTACCGTCATATCTTGAAAACTATTCGCCCTATCCAAACGGCGATCAAGCAACGACATCGCGGGTAACACGGTCTGTGCCGAACAATGGCTCAACAGCTCATCACTCGCCTCAAGCTGCGCTTTTACATCAACTAAATCGCTAATTATCGCTTGATTGCGGCTATAGATAGCCATAATCCGCCGGTTTGCATCCTGCGTCCTTGCCAAATCATAGGACTGGCTGCTCATATCGAGGGCAAAATACGCTGGGGCCATACAGATAAGCACCAGCATCACTAAACCTATGCCTTTCTGCCCATCATTCGAGCCGTGGGCAAAACTCACCCCCATGGCCGAAGCTATCAGGCTGACGCGCGCCCAAAATGGTGGATGGCGTTTACCATTAATCTGAAATTGTTCATCGGGCGTACGGTGGATCTTGTGCTTTTGCCACATGAACTTCATCAGCAATAGCAGTGCTCCAGCAAGCACAAAACCAAGGGTGGGCGAAATAATCAGAGATAACATGATTTGCGTGGCTTTAGTGAGATTAATGCCATGCAATATAGGCTGGTGATGTATCCAAGCAAATGCGCCACCAACCCCCATAATCGAACCAATTAAGGTGTGGGAGCTAGAAGCTGGAATACCAAAGTACCAAGTACCTAAGTTCCAGATAATGGCGGAAAATAACAGTGAAAACACCATTAACAGCCCTTGAGTGGAGTCCATCCCCAACAAGGAGTCAACGGGAAGAAGATGTACTATGGCATAGGCTACGCCAAGTCCGCCAAGTAACACTCCCGCAAAGTTAAAAAGGGCCGATGAAACCACCGCTAAATTTGCAGGCATAGCTTTGGTATAGATCACCGTCGCAACAGCATTGGCGGTATCGTGGAAGCCATTGATAAATTCGTAGGCCAACACAAATAACACTGCCAGCACTAAAGCCACCGACCAACCAAAGCCGATAGAGGTAAATATCTCAAACATAAATCGCGAACCTATGACGAGGACGCCACAGATTACGCCCAAGGTTGGGTATTTGACAGTGAAAAATTATTTAGATTTTCAAAAAGTGAATTAGTGCTCAATAACTTTGAATCCAACTTGCAATTAACAAATCGCATAATACAAAAACGCCAGCACTGAGGCTGGCGTTTTGATTCACCCATATAGCTTACTGTAGATGACCTGCGTTATGCAGTTCACGTTCGTTCATCGGCGGTGGTGTCCATTGGTACATCCACGTTTCAGACAAAGGTTGACCATCTACTTCTAAGTAAACTCTTAGGTTAATCGGCTCAACGCTATCCTCTGGCGGCACGAGGTCAAACATAGCGCGGTAACCATTGATCGCATGTTGTGGGCGAGCAGAGTCGATTTCCACACGGCCTTGTGAAGTTGAAATAACCGCTTTCACTTGAGTATCTTTACCCAGCATTGGTAAAGAACCACCAGCAAAATCAATCACGAAGCGCTTGCTATAGTACTTACGCTTTTGACCAACTACGCCACCAATACCAGTAAAGGTATCCACTACGCGGGCACGGGGTGACTGCACAGGTGGAGTACCGCCCCAGTACATGTTGTAGCTATAGAGCAACTCTTGGCCTGGTTGAATGGGCTCTGCAGGATTCCAGAAAGCCACGATATTGTCGAAGGTTTCGTCCAGTGTTGGAATTTCAACTAACTGCACCGAACCTTTACCCCAATTACCTGTTGGCTCAATCCACAGACTTGGGCGCTTCTCGTAGAATACGCCGTCATCTTGGTAGTGGTCGAAATTACGGTCGCGCTGCATTAACCCAAAGCCCTTTGGATTCTCATCGCTATAGGCGTTGAATCTCAAGTTACTTGGATTGCCCAGTGGGCGCCAAATCCATTCACCGTTCCCCGTATGCATGGCAAGTCCATCTGAATCATGGATCTCTTGACGCCAGTCGTAACCTGTACGGCGATCGTTCTCACCGACCATGAACATACTTGTCAGTGGTGCAACGCCTAAACGTTCGATAGCCTTACGCGGATAAATCGCCGCATCAACCTTCATCTTCAAACGCTCACCCGGCTCGATATCAAAACGGTAAGCCCCTGTTACACTTGGTGAATCTAACAGAGCGTACACAGTCGCAATATTAGAACCTGGTTGCGGCTTCTCTAACCAAAAACGGGTAAACATCGGAAATTCTTCAGGCTTAGGCAACGCAGTATCAACCGCCAAACCACGGGCTGAAAGACCATACTGCATTTCCTGACCGACCGCGCGGAAATAGCTTGCGCCCAAGAAAGCAACAACGTCACGTTGCCAGTCAGTGTTGAACTGCATTCTAAAGCCTGCAAAACCTAAATCTTTAGGAAGCTGGCTACCCTTTACCTTCGACTTACCGTAATCGAACATAGAAGGAGAATATTCAATCAGTTTAGCCTTGCCATTTTCCAATTGGTAAATGTGCACTGGTGTATCGAAATACAGACCTAAGTGGAACAACTCGGCGCGAAACTCCGAATCATCCTCATGCCACAGTGCGGCTTTTTTCTTGAAATGGAATTGCTGGTAATCATCCCAGCTCATGCCCTGTAAGCTTTTTGGTAACTCACCCTTGTGGCTTACATAGGACTCTGTCGCCAGCGTATGGGCATAGCCTTTTAACCAAGCGTAGCTAAACTCTTCTTCCTGCGGCGCACTAGCTTTACCCGCTGCACAAGCAGATAAGCTTAACAACACACTACAGGTGAGCAGTACGCTGCCAACCATCCGTTGTAAGCGGCTACGAGTAGACTGAGCATCTACCGATGGCATCACCATCGGCTCAGGATTTAAATGTCTTTGTTCGGGAAATAAATTGGGTTGCATAAGCAGACTCTGAATTGGTGTAACTTCCTGACACTTCTCTGCAAAAGTAAGCATTATTGCAGTGACTGCCCTGTGGAGAACTGTTGATGACAGTGATAACAATAACTCTATCTTCATCAGTTCGCCAGAATCTAACATAATTTCGACGCAATGGAATATGTCACAGCGACAATATTCAATACTGACGCCAGTTTATGAAAATAGTATTAAAAAGGGCTGCAAAATGCAGCCCTTTATGGTCATAAAGCCAATTAAGTTATAACTTTGTATCTATTACTGTTTTGCGTTTGTTGTGAGCAATAATCAAGGCGATTAAACACACTACTCCCACTGCGATGCCCACTGGTTGACTCAGGGATTGAGGTAAACCTAAACCAATACCTGCGGTAACAATGTAAGACACTGTCACACAGGTGCCCGCAATCGCAGGCAAGCTTACTATCCAGTGAAAACTGCCTCTATCGAACAGATATTTTGTCGCCAACCATAGCACACTGGTCGATAGCAACATGTTTGAGAAAGCAAAATAACGCCAGATCAAGGAGAAGTCGATCTTGGTCATAAAGTAAGCGATGGTCAGAATAGGCGCCGCTACCAGCAAACGGTTACGCATACTCTGAGGGATATTAAAGGCATCGATAATGGTTAGACGCAGCGATCTAAACGCGGTATCCCCCGAGGTAATCGGAAATACAGCGACCGCAATAATTGCCATCACGCCGCCTAATACCCCAAGATAGCTCGTAGCCACTTGGTTAACCACTAAGCCAGGGCCGCCTTGGTCTAGTAAGCTCTTAAGCTCAACATATCCGCCCGGGAAGGCCGCAATCCCCGCAGTCGCCCATACACAAGCCACCACACCTTCAGCCACCATAGCGCCGTAGTAAACTGGGCGAACGTATTTCTCGTTTGTCAGGCAGCGTGCCATGATAGGTGCTTGAGTTGAATGAAAACCACTAATAGCACCACAGGTAATAGTCACAAACAGTAATGGCCAAATCGGTAAACCATCGGGGTTAGGTTCCAATAACTCATTGTTGTAATGGCTGTGGTTGAAGTACGCGAACACATCGCCCATTTCAGGTAACTGCGGAGCATTGATGAGGAGAGCCACTGCAATCGAAGTGGTCATCACGATCATTAATAGGCCAAACGCGGGGTACAGCTTAGTGATGATCTTATCGATTGGCAGCATAGTGGCTAAGAAGTAATAGGCTAAAATCACTAATACCCAGAAGGTGTTATTGCCAAAAATAGTATCTTTAAAATAATCGAGATTACTGAGTAGTCCTGCAGGGCTCATGATAAACACCACGCCCACGAAAAAGAGTAACATCGCAGTAAACAGCAGCATCACGCCTTTAAAATAGATGTTAAAATAGTGGCCCGCGATTTCAGGCAGACTCTTTCCATCTTCTTTTATGCTTAACACCCCAGAGAAATAATCGTGCACCGCGCCGCCGATAATGTTGCCTAACACAATCCAGAGTAAGGCCACTGGGCCATATAAAGCCCCTAGAATAGGGCCAAAAATCGGCCCGACACCGGCAACGTTTAAAAATTGGATTAAAAACGCTTTGGCGGGGTGAACGGGCACATAGTCCACGCCATCTTCGAATCTTGCTTGGGGTGTTTGCGCTTTAGGATCAATCCCAGCTTGGCGTTCAACAAACGGACTATAAAACTTGTATGCCAGCACTAAGAGCGCAAGACATAAGAAGAAAATTAACATTATTTAACTATCCATACTTTAGTAGAAGGTGATTAACTAGAGAGTTTCATTGAGTTAGCCAATGAGATCAAGCCATCACATACTAGACTAAAGTCGGGTTGATAAATCTAAATTTACGATAAGACTCGCTTATCTAAATAGATTTTTCAAATAATTTGTCTGTAAAAAATAAATCCAATCTTCTCTATAAGTGTTTCAGCGATTGGCGGTATAGCTTGTTTAAGCCTTAACTCAGCACAAATTCAAATAATGGCGCCGTATCATCTTCCTCTTGAATGAGTCTGTACGTCTTTACAAATCCATGGCGCAGCAACACCCGCTGGGATGCAACATTATGCAGTGCCACATGGGCAAAGAGCGGCCTTGGGGTCACTAACGATAAAAACGCGCTCAAGGTTAAGGTTGCGACTCCGCGCCCCCAAAATGCACGGTCAATCCAATAACCTATCATCGCCTGACCATCCCTATGCCAATGGCCAATATTGCCAACAAGCAAGCCATCGACTTCTATCCCCCGTGCCAGTACCGAAGCCTGCCCAAGGATATTTTGCTGCCAATGAAGGTAAAACGCCTCACGCTCCCGCGAGGGGAACTGCGCCAATTGGCAAGCAATCGGATCCTGCTGATGGGCGAAGATCAGCTCCAGATCGCTCTGCTTGATCGGCCGTAACGTCACATTCGATACGTGTGTTGGCTTATCCATCCTATATCTCTATTCAATTTCATCATCATGACATCTCGACATTCGCCGTCAGCTAAAAAAATGGGCGCATAACCCAAGCAGAGGTTAGCGCCCTAAGAGGCAAAACAACATCATTTAAACAAACAAAATCACAATAAGGCGGAGAGGGTTAACGCAAACTCAGCAAATCACTAACTCACACTAACTGAAGATCACGGCAAATACGGGCGCGCCCAGCACCATCGCAATCCCGATAAAAATCATGGTTAAACTGGCAATAACGCCCTCTTGCTGGCCTAACTCGCTGGCTTTTGCGGCGCCCGCACCGTGGGCCGAAGCGCCCAAGGCCACGCCTTTACCTAAAGAGGTGCGAATATGCATCAACTTGAACAGCGGCTCGCACACTAACATGCCGATAATACCGGTGATGAGCACCATCATGGCGGTCAGTTCTGGCACACCGCCAAAGGCGCTTGTGGCCTCCATCGCAAAGGGCGTAGAGACCGAACGCACCAACAAACTCTTTGCAAGCTCCACAGGTAGAGGCACAAATTTGACTAATAGCCAGCTCGACACCATGCCCAGCAACAGTCCAGCCACCACGCCAAGGGCAATGGTCAGCGGATATTGGCGAATGAGTTTACGCTCCCGATAAATCGGCAAGGCAAATGCGATTGTCGCAGGTGCTAACATCGCCATTAACCAATGGGTGTATTCAAAATAAGTCGGCAGTGGAATATCGAGATTAAACACCAAGAGCGTGATCACTACAGGCGCAAGTACAATCGGCGCTAACCACCATACCCGGTGGCGCTTATACAAACGCTTCGCCGCAAAATAACAAAATAGTGTTAATAACAAGCTGATAAGTGCCAATCCCGTCTGCGAAAACACTAACTCAGAGACAACCGCAGGACTTAAGCTAACGCTCGACATTACACGGCCTTAGCATGGCGACGCGCATGCTTTTTGATATTGAGCTGACGCTCGAAGCGAAACACTCTATCAACCACAAATCCCGTACCCACCATCACGCATACACTGCCCATCACTAAGGTGAAGAGGATATTCAACCCATATTGCTCAAACAGGCCTTCGTACTTGATAACTGAGATCACTGGCGGAATAAAAAACAGCAGCAGCTCACCGATAAGCCAAGCCGCGCCGAGCTGCACGGCATTTTCAGGAATTAACTTAGTCGCTAACAAAATCAGCAACAGACCTAAACCTAATACACTACCAGGCACTGGTGAATGTGCCCAAGAGGCAAACCAATGGCAGGCAAAAGACAATAAACAAAAGAGGCCAATTTGAGTTAACAATAAAGCCCCATGACGGCATCGACGTATTGCGGCTTGTAGGAAAGACATGCGGTTTCTCGATTTACACCAAAAGTTACTATGGGATTATTTTAGGCTTGCCTATTAAATAAAAAAAATGAATATTAAGCATGTAATCCATGAATTTTAAGAATGCATTATAGGGGCGAGAATGGATCTCAAAGTGCTGCGCTATTTTATCGAGATCATCGATGCTGGCGGTTTTGGTAAGGCCAGCGAAAAAGTTCACCTCACCCAACCCGCCCTCTCCAAGGCGCTGCGCCAGTTAGAGGAAGAACTCGATTTGGTACTACTCGAGCGCGGCAAACGTGGCACTCAGGTCAAACTCACCCAAGCTGGAGAAGTGGTTTATCGCCATGGTAAGGAGTTATTGGCCGGACGCCAACGTATGCTGGCCGAACTCAGTGCCCAGCGCAGTTTGACTGCGGGTGAATTAAAACTCGGTCTCGCGCCGCTCGGCAGTGCTGAAATTTTTGCCCCTATTATTGCCAAGTATCGCCAGCAGTACCCACAAATCGAAATGCACTTGTTGGTCCGTGGTGGCGTTGAGCAAACGCTGGCAATTCAAAAAGGCGAAATAGAACTGGCCACTGGCATAATCGACCTTGATGATGGCTATGACTGCATTCGAGTGTTTAACGATCCTATGGTGGTAGTGCTGCCCAAGGAAAATCCCCTCACTACCAGGGAAATACTCTCAGTCCATGACTTAATCAATGAGCCACAAGTGATGTTTGAGACTGAATACACCCTGCATCAATTGGTGCTCAACGCCTGTCAGCAAGCCGGATTCTCACCTCAAAATATCACCCGTGTTAGCCAAGCGGACTTTGGTATCGCACTGGTGGCAGCGGGAACTGGCGTGATGATACTGCCGCGCTCGATCGCGCGGCGTTATAGTGTGGCGGGGGTGGTCAATATTCCACTGGCGAGTGACGAATTGCGCTGGGAGTTATCGCTATTTTGG
Source organism: Shewanella sp. POL2 (assembly GCF_000282755.1). Taxonomy (NCBI): domain Bacteria; kingdom Pseudomonadati; phylum Pseudomonadota; class Gammaproteobacteria; order Alteromonadales; family Shewanellaceae; genus Shewanella; species Shewanella sp. POL2. Next base: position 45,659 of record NZ_AKZL01000008.1, on the reverse strand, counting down.
CGCAAAGAACAAGTATTGTCCTTTGCGGCACAGGCGATGATCGCGTTAGTTAAAAAGCACTTAACGCAAAAATAACCTTCTACCAAGGTACGACTAAGCTAAAACGCACTAAGGTATCGTTATCCCAAGGCAGAATAGGCAAGTAATTAGGTGAATGCACACTCTCCTTGGCATAGTGGTCTAGATTGTATTCAGTGTGTTCCACATATAGTAACCACTGACTCCCCTTCTCCCAGTAATCAGTATCGTAACTCATGCTGAAGCGATATTGATTTTCAAGCCATTGGTCGCCATCGTTCCAAGTTTGCGCAGCTAAGTTCACTTTTAATTTGGGCGTTAAATCAACACCAACGCTACCCATTACAGTGTAAGCAAAGTCACTATTACCAAAATCGCCTCTATCGTAACCTCGGGTGCGGGGCACATCATCATCGATTTCTAAAAAGTAATAGCCCGCGCCAGCTTTAAGCTGGGCTTGGGTTTGTTGGCCTTGATAATTGGCTGTTAGTCCTGGAAAAAACTTTGCCTGCTTCTCCACTGAACTCACAGTATTACGCTTGCCCTGCAAATCCACTTGCCAACCTAAGGATAACTGCGGGGAAAAACGATAAAGCTCTCCAATCGCGGCATATTCCGATTTAAACCACATCGGAATATGGTCAGGATCCAGCTTATCTCTATCAATATCGATAAACATATCCAGCACCGCAGACAGATAAATATCCGATGCAGTGGTATGTTCAATAATGATATTGCCATTGGCCCCAAAGGTATGCGAATTTTCTTGTTCGACAATAAAATCATGAATGCCCATAGTGTAATGCCATTGGGTTGATTCCTCTGCATAAACAGAGGTTGCTAAACTTAAAAGCAATGCTACAGGCGCCAAAATTTGGTATTTCACATAGTGCTCCATCAATTGCGATTTAAAACTGCCGATTAGATTATTTAAGTTTAATTTAATCAATTTTGCATCATTTGTATCTGAGATAGTTCATAAAAAACCAGCCTATTCACTAAAGTGAATAAAAATTAGCTCACCCTATCACTTTAAAGTGCTAAATTGCTATTCACGGTCACCTAAACAATTTCACAACCTTTTAAAAAACTATTGATATCAAACACCACAATCATAATAAACATGATGTTCGTTATTTAAACTGCCAGTCTAACAATGAATTTTTAATCACAAATAAAGCATAATTATTGACATGGGCACGCAATCCTCCTATAGTCGCCACATTGCTAGTTATCCAAAAGAGAGTCTTAAATGAAAAAATCCATGTTATTAGGCGGCCTAGCCCTCAGTGCCACCTTGTTGTTAGCTGGATGTGGGAAAAGCAACGATGTTTTAGTGGTAGGAACCAATGCGGCCTTCCCGCCCTTTGAATACGTTGGCGGACAAAGTGGCGATGAAATCAAAGGCTTCGACATTGAGCTTGCCAAACAAATCGCTAAAGATGCTGGCAAAACGCTCAAAGTCGAAAACATGAAATTCGATTCACTGATCGTGGCGCTAAACTCAGGCAAGATTGATTTTATTGCCTCGGGTATGACCATCACGCCAGAGCGCCAGGCCAGCGTTAACTTTTCGGAGCCCTATTACGAAGCCACTCAAGTGCTACTCGTCAATAAAGATAACGATACAATTCATACCCTTGATGACATTAAAGACAAACACTTTGCGGTGCAGCTCGGCTCAACAGCCGATATGATGTCTAAAAAATACACCCAAAATGTCACCGCCTTTAACACAGGCTTCGAAGCCATCATGGAGCTGAAGAATGGTAAAGTCGACTTAGTGCTATTCGATAGCGAGCCTGCGGCGAACTATCTGGCGAAAAACCCCGATCTCAAACTGATCAAGCTGGATTTCCCCGCTGAGTTTTATGGCTTTGCGGTGTCAAAGCAGCAGCCTGAACTCCTCACTAGCATTAATAACACGCTGAAAAACTTGAAAGAAAGCGGCCAATATCAGACGCTCGTTTCAGCCCATATCAAGTGATCCCTATGTTAGAAGCAATTAATACTTCGCTGTTTAGTCCCATTGGCGACGACGGCATGATAGGCATACTGCTGATCTTAAACGGCTTAAAAGTCACCTTGATTGTGACCTTCTTCGCCATGTTATTAGGCGCAGTATTAGGCGTGGGCACCACACTGATGAAGATGTCATCTAAGTGGTATATCCGCTTTCCCGCCGAACTTTATGTTGGCGTAATCCGCGGCACGCCTGTGGTGGTGCAGTTAGTGATCCTTTACTTCATCGTGCTGGCCGCATTCGATGTCGATAAAATTACTGCCGCCATTATCGCCTTTGGTTTAAACAGTGGCGCTTATATCTCTGAGATTATTCGCGCAGGGATCCAAGCCGTCGATAAAGGTCAAACCGAAGCAGCACGCTCGCTTGGACTATCGCAAGCCATGACCATGAAACTGATTATTCTGCCGCAGGCGATTAAGAATATTCTGCCCGCGTTAGGCAATGAGTTTATCGTGCTACTCAAAGAAACCGCCGTAATTGGCTTTATTGGCGGTGTGGATTTAATGCGGGCGGGCGAGATTATCCGTAGTCGTACCTTTGAAGACAGTATCCCACTCTTTACCTGTGCGCTGATTTACCTGTTCCTGACCTACAGCTTCACATTTATGCTGTCGAAATTCGAAAAGAGGTTGAAGCAAAGTGATTAACATAACCAACCTACACAAAAGTTACGGCGACAATGCGGTCCTTAAGGGCATCAACGAACATATTCGCCAAGGCGAAGTGGTGAGTGTGATCGGCCCCAGCGGCAGCGGTAAAAGCACCTTTTTACGTTGCATCAACCTGTTAGAAAAACCCACCCAAGGGGATATTGAAATCGAAGGGCAATCCATTACCGCCAAGGATGCCTGTGTCGATAAATTGCGGCAAAAAGTGGGCATGGTGTTCCAAAACTTCAACCTATTCCCCCATAAAACCGTATTGCAAAACATTACCTTAGCGCCAGTGAGCCTAAAGTTAATGACCCAAGCCGAAGCCGATAACAAGGCGCTGGCGCTGCTTACTCAAGTGGGGTTGCAGGATAAAGCCAATGCCTATCCTTCGAGTCTCTCGGGTGGCCAAAAGCAAAGGGTTGCCATTGCCCGCGCACTGGCGATGGAGCCGGATCTCATGCTATTCGACGAGCCCACCTCAGCACTCGACCCCGAAATGGTCGGCGATGTACTGGATGTGATGAAGGACTTAGCGCAAAAAGGCATGACCATGGTAATTGTGACCCACGAAATGGGCTTTGCACGCGATGTTTCCGACAGAGTCATCTTTATGGATGGCGGCTATGTAGTGGAGTCCAATATCCCCGAGGAATTATTCACCCGCCCTAAAGAAGCCAGAACCCAAAGCTTTTTAAGTAAAGTGCTGAGGTAATAAAGACTTATACAACATTGAAAGGTGAACAATGGTATTTGTTCGATGACATGCAGCATGCTTTGAGACAAAAGCGATTAATCTTTTTATCTATTTATGGAGTTTATTGTCATTGTTTCCCCAGTGACACGCCGTGAATATATCCCTATAGGCTCGACGGCGACATCCATGTCGCCAACGGTCACTGGTGCCCCAATGCCAATTTTAACTCCCCATTTACGATATGTACGTAAAAAGCAAAGGGACAAAACTTTGTTAGATTTTTTTTACTCTAATTCGTTGATTTCGGATTAATATTTGTAAGGCAATTATTTAAAGTTAGTATCAAAACCGATGAACAAGCTATCCCTTTTCTTTGCAAGAATGATTTATTTGGTCAAAACTCGCAGCAGACTGAGCGGTTCAAAACAGTAGAAGTGATCACTCATGGACAGCAGAAGCGATCAATTGTGACAGCACCACCAATTAGTGGCGCTGCTCCCAATTTCGTACACGGCTGTTAAAGGCTACCCACTTCTACTGGTCACGACTGCCCAAGCTGCTGGTTACATTGCCCAGTTTCAGGCAAGAAAAAGCCCTATGGAAATGGGGCTGAAAAACACAAAAAATATGCCTGTCCTCATTATTTCATATAACGCTTGTCTATTTTTTTAAGCAATCTGAATTTTTGGTAAACCACGTTTCTTCGCTCATTGACTCTTTAAAATTTAGCCGCACTACTGCATTTGAAACTCCTATGTAAGCACTATCTTTAATTAAGCTAATTGAGTTTGGAGAAAAACTTCCCCAAGTACCATTATCGAATAATAGCTCATAATTCCCTTTGGCTGTCTTTTTATATAATCTTGATTGTGTCAGTAATAACAATTCACCCTCATCTCTTCTAAGTAATAAAGGTTCATCGCTCAAGCTCAAAATATCCTCAACCTTCCAATCACCCTCTTTATAAGATAGTTTTACTAATTTACCAACTTCAAATTTAAAATGGGCACTCCCATAAATGCCGAATAGCTCACCATTAAGCTCGGTAATGCTTCTTACTGCATATTTAAAAATCTTTACACTGCTTCCATTAGTCAACCACCATAAGCTGCCGCCAAATTCACCATTATCAACACTTAACAAAGCGCCCTTATCAATAGGATAATATTCATATTCACCTTCTAGATTTTGATTTTGTATAAGATTCAAAACATCGTTCGGCAGAGAACTTTCGGTGATATTTTTCATCACCTGTAGTTCGCCGTTTACTTTCATGGTATGCCACTTTATTGACGAAAGTTGAAAACACATCCTTTCATCAGGAGTTAATGCATCACCATTTGGTATGACCAACCAATCATTTAAAACTTCTTTTTCTGCAAACACTGGCTTTGATGCAAAAAACAACATAAAAGTTACAATTAGCTTAAACATATGCATTTTAATTCCTTTTTTGTTTTGTATTACTGCCTGTAGGGTCGCGTTGCCAGCATGTTCTGCAAGCTTCAGGTCTAGTCCAACGATGAATGGGAGGACTAAAGACTTCAAATGAATTACCAACAATAGAGATAGCTCTAGTTGCAGGGTTATATACCTGAATAGAGCTTCTTTCCGGTGCGACAAGCCACACTTTAATAGGCTGATTGTTATTAAATTCAAACCCCTCTTCCGCCGTATTCATATCAGCTGGAGACATAGTGCTTGAATTTTGTTTGCCAATGGGGTGCGTATGCATAATACCCAACAACTCACTTCCTTTAGGTAATCTAAAGTAAGCTTTTTCTATATCCCCGTCTTTTACTTGGGTTTTAGAACCAGACGTAAAGGTTAAATCTGGCCACCCATTTTAAATCAATAACATAATGTACTTTATGTTTGCCTACAACTTGTCCGAGTTAAAATGGTTTAAATAGGAACCATCAACAATCGCGGGGACAGCATCTAAGGCAAAAAATTACGCTAATTCCTTAAAAAATCGAGCATTTCAGACGAGGTAAATGGGCCCATAGTGCTTGGGATGTGTTCAGGATGGGGCTTTGAAGTGATATAAGCCGTTGTCAATTGCAGTGAAAGTGCTGGCAGCTTGCAGCAAAGTGCCGTCGTCGCTTTTCGAGATGTTCGCAGTAATCGCTCAGTTCTTGCAGAGTCCCCCTAAGTAATAGAGGCTCATTAACATTACATTCCTGTACGCTTTTCACAGGTATTGAAGTTCTGTGGAGAGCAAAATGTCACCGGTGTATAGATTATTTCTTGATACTTTTGTTTTGTGACAATTTTATAAAGCGTCAAAATTGCCTGCCTGCCCATTTCATAGGGATTTTGACCGATATTGATATGCGCAAGATTATCCTTCAACATCATTAATTGCTCTGGAGAGGTATCAGTAATAATAACGACGACCTCCTTGTTGCTAATTTTTCCTTGGTATGGGGCAATCATCTCACGGTAAAGCGCTGCATCATTTTGAGCCCAACCACCAACAGCAATAAATGAGTCTGCTTTCACTGGCTTGCCTTTCATAACAGACTCCATCTGCTTAACCGCTTGACTAAGTTGGTCAAAATTAAACAAAGGTTCTCTCACTTCTGTCCAGCCCTGCTCGTTATTAAGTAATTTCCCTGGAGGAATATCGTATTTTTTTCCCGACAACGCAGAGCGAACCCCCATCAGTCTTAAATTCAAATTGGGAGAATCAGGGCGCCCAGATTGCATGATAAGCGTCCCACCATTAGGCCGTAATTTTTTTAATTGTTCACCTAATGATTTACCCAATTCGAAATTGTCTGTACCGATATAGGCTGAGCGAAAATTCTTGGGGTCTTGGTTGATGGAAGCATCAAAATCTGAATCATAGGTGACAATTGGAATACCGGCTTCTTTAGCTCTTTTTAAGCTATTTTCAAAAAGATACTTAGATTGCGTAACCGCGACAGCAATCCCATCGATACCTTCATCAATCAGTTGGTTTATGACCTCGTCTTGCAATCTAACACTGCTTGATTCTGGCCCTCGATATACACATTCCACACCTTTTATTTCAGCGGCGGCATCTATACAGCCCGTTTTACTTTGATCAAAAAAAACACTATAAAATTTCGGCACAACAGCAAATTTCAGATCTTTTCCATAGCCAGAGGATACGGGTAATAAACTGAAGGTAATAAACAACATAAGTAATCTTGTCACACGTCCTCCCAACAAATGAAACCGTCACTAAAGCTTCATAACAAAATGTAGCAAAGGAATAGCGTTAGCGACATGAGAGACAACGTTGTTATCAAGTATCATTGATCTACATCATGCATTCACAATGATATTGTGCACAGCTAACGGCTAACAAAAGATAAAAAGCACATATAAACAATAAAATAGAAACACATCACATTAGATTCGATCGCGAATAGATTGTTTATTTTGACCGCTAAATATCCTCACTTAATACCTAGGGCGTATTGGTGCCCTAAGCGTTTTCGGTGGCTGAACCAACCGTCAGTTTCAAAAATATTTTGAAACTTATAGCTGTTTTGATCACATTGTTTTTTGCCTAAACCTGCTTAAAATGCTGAGGTTGATTTTGTATTCCTAGATGATTTGGAGCCGTTACATGAGTGATTTAAGTTTTCTCGCTAAAAAGCGTTACACCACTAAGGCCTTTGATCCAACCAAGACAATTCCTGCCGACAAGATTGCCGACATCAAGACCTTATTACAGTTCAGCCCATCATCAACCAACTCACAGCCTTGGCACTTTGTGCTTGCCAGTACGGCAGAAGGCAAAGCGTTGATCGCCCAAGCGACTGAGAACTACGCCTTTAATACCCAAAAAATTCTCAATGCTTCCCATGTGGTAGTACTGTGTACCCGTACTCAACTCGATGAAGCCCATTTACTGCAAGTGCTAGAGCAAGAGGCGAAAGATGGCCGTTTTGCCAATGAAGAAGCCAAACAAGGCCAACATAATGGTCGCTCTTTCTTTGCCAATATGCATAAATTTGAGCTAAAAGACGCCCAGCATTGGATGGAAAAACAAGTCTATTTAGCACTCGGCACCCTAATGTTAGGTGCCAGTGTGCTCGATATTGATGCTTGCCCGATCGAAGGTTTCGATGCGACTAAACTTAATCAAGTCTTAGGCTTACGAGAAAAAGGTCTGTGCGCTTCTGTGATTGTAGCCCTTGGTTATCGCTCTGAAGAAGACTTTAATGCTAAATTACCTAAGTCACGTTTAGCACAAGAAGTTATCTTTACTGAAATCTAAATCCTGACGCCTAAGCTAACCGTAAGTACCCTTGTTTTGCATAAGTGAACAAGGGTACTTTCGACCTCGTCCCATCACTCATCGTAAAAAAATTAACACCATTCCCGCCAGCAAAGCCTAAGCGACCTTGAGGCAAATTGCTCTAAAATCCATCTTTGCCTACACTTTGCACTGTGGCATAGTGTACATCTAGCACGCTGTAATTAGCGGCAAATTTAAGGTAAAAGCCTTAAAAATCTTATGGATAGATGTACACTCAGTTTAATCGCCACACTCGCTTGATAACAACTTAGGATGGGACTGTCAGTATGCTACTCGCAAAACCTTCACTCAGTGCAGAAGCTCAATCGGCAAGGCTTTCGACCACTAAGGGGGATAATCCGTTAATCTGGCCAGTGCTATCGGTGTTACAAGCTTCCAATCAAAGTTGGAAAATCCATCACCTCGCCACCGAATTACAGAGCAGAGGGCTTATCCATCCTTTAGATGAAAACCCGGGTAATGATTTATTTAAGCGTAACTTTCTACTGATGAATGCCCTGTTCGAACTGCAAGAAATGCTTCTTCCTAAGCAATGGTTACAAGTTAAAGCAATGGAAATCCAGATTTTCCGCCTCGTGCCATCAAATGTTAACTTATTGATAATGGAAGAGACTTCCCTGCGAGAATATTATCTTGACTGGAATAACTACGACACCAGCGAAAACGTGGTGAGGGAATTATTAGAGGCTTTCTGGAGCAGTTATAAGAGCTACATTGGCCTCAATGTAAATTTAATGCACAAAGGACATGCCCTAAGAGTTTTTGAGTTAGATGAAAGTGCAACCCCTAGAGATATCCGCAAACAATGGCGTCGTTTAGCCCTCAAATGGCATCCTGATAGACCCGAGGGTGATGCTGCCCGCTTTCGCGAAGTCTGCGAGGCTTGGCAATCCCTGCGGGATATTGCTTAGCGTATGTTGATATATCTGTGATCCCCTTTGCAGTCTTGCAAACTTCTAGGTCTAAACTCCCACGGGATCACAGATTTAGTTCAATATCGGCGCACTAATTCAGCGATAATTAAGCATTTCAAACTAACCTAAAACCATCTTCACGCTGGTATAACACAAGCGTAATTTCAAGATTGAATCAGCTTATCCATAACCATTAGGCACAACGCATCGCACTTAATGTACTGGATTCAATCTAACCGACTTTGAGGGTTCTATGATCAAACCAATCGCCTTGGCCGTCGCCTTAATCGTTGCACCATTCAGCAGTTTGGCCGCAAACTTTGTGGAAGGCACTCACTACACTCAAATTTCTGATAAAGCGCCGAGTAGTGAGCCTAAACTTACCGAGTTTTTCTCCTTCTATTGCCATAATTGCTTCAATATGGAAACCAATTATCTGCCTGATATCAAAGCTAACTTAAACAAGGGCATTGCATTTGATACTAAGCATGTCGACTTTATGAATAGTGCTTTAGGGACTGAAGTCATGCGTTCGCTGGCCGTCATCCAAGAGCTAGATAATAAAGATGCTTTAACCCATGCCATGTTCGCCGCGATCCAAGGAGAGGAAGGCGCTAATGGTCACGACCACAGCGCCCCTGGACATAAGCACGAATCGCAAATCAATAGCCGTGACGACATAAAACAAGTCTTTGCTAAGTTCGGTATAGACGCGGCGAAGTACGACAAACTTGCCGACAGTAAAAGCACAGATGAAAAGCTAGCCCTTTGGCGTGCCCAGCAAAACCAATTCCGCGTTGAAAGCGTGCCAGCCTTTATTGTTAATGACAAATATGCAGTTAACTTAAGCAGCATCAGAACCTTAGACGAACTGATTGGCTTAATTAACTATCTTGCCGTTGAAAAAGATGCACAGGCACCTAAAAGTTCTGGTGGTAGCCTAAACTGGTTATTCTTAGCCTTTGCCGCTGCCGTCGCTCTTGGCCGTCAAAAGCGTTTAAGGTAACAATATAAGCTTCTGTTTTTTGCGAATGGATGCTTTAGCGGACTGACAAGTCTCAATCAAAAATGAATCGATACTAGTCAGTCCCTTCAGTAAGTTAGAGCAAGATAAACTCACTCAGGTTGGACCTAACGCTCAGCAGTAGCAGAAGTTATTGCCTAATAAATTCAATAATATGCGTTGCGGCCAATATGATATGCAGTACTAAAAAGCCAATAAAAGCATCGGCACAAATTTGATGATAACCACGCCAAGTCATTGCCAGTGGTGTTCCTTGGTAAATAAACCATACAACGCCAGTTAATCCTGTCGCGACCAGCAGTATCATGCCAATCCCTTCGATACAACTAAACAAGCCTTTGCCACCGGCTACGGGGAGCTTGCCTTTAAAAAGGCCTTTAATATCCTGCACCAATTGTTCCCAATCGCCCACCAGCCAGGCAAAATACTGGTGCCATTTGCCTTGGAGGCTATTACGTAACAAAAATAAAATCCCTAACGCAGCACACACAAATCCTAGGTAAACATGCAGATAATCCCAAATGCTAGCATTAGCACGCAGGCTTCGACCGATAAAAATCCACGGACTAGTGCAGATGAGTAGACTTGCGGACAACACCAGCCAAACATGCAAACGCGCCAACAAAAAATCGAATATCAAGGTTAATTTGTTCGACATATAGGTTTATCCTCGATAATCAACGTTAGCCTCAACCGCCCGCTTAGGCTTGGTGGATTTGTAATCCAAACTCATGCACTTTTTGCCAGTCAGTGTATTCAACATTAGTAACAGGATCCGTGGGCCCCTTAGTTAACCACATGATAAAACGTATGATATTCCTATCAAATGCATTATAACCCTGATAATTCAAATTACCGCCAAACACTTGCAACAACTGAGGACGCCAAGTCGTTTTAGTTAAAAACGCCTGCATATAGGGATTGGTCTCAGGGGTATTTTTTTCAGGTTTACGGGCAACTAAACTCACAGAGAAAAATCCACCGACTTTTTGTGTCAGGATTTGCTGATGTTTCTGAATAAATTCATACAGCGCAGGATTATGTTTTCCGTGACGAATACTAGCGCCAATGATGATCTTATCGAAGGACTCCATCGCGGGGACGGCTTTTATATCAGCAATCACCACCGAATTACCTAACTCTTTGAGTTGCTGGGCTAACTGATTCGTGATCTTACGAGTTTGACCATGAACACTGGAGAAGATGATCAGAATTTTTTTCACTTAAGCCTCTATTATCTCAACAAAAATAAGAAAAAGCGGCCAGAAGAAAAACAAGTACGGCGGCCTTATGTTGACCTAAATATACCAATCAATATGATACTCAATGCCTCGCAATCCAGAAGGTAACCACAAGATAAACAATGCGCTTCTATGGATAGCGAGTCCGCTAGCGATATTTAGGTTTTCCACGCAAAAAGCAAACTGCCTATTACGATATTGCATACTAGGTGATTTAGTCATCTATTTACATGAAATAGATCACGGGCTTAGCGCCAAACCATCCCTCGATATTCGGTAATTCTAGCTTGCTCACAAAAATAAAAATCACCACTCTGAGGATCAAAATGTTACAAAATCAGCAATTCCAGCCCTAGTCTAGCAGGCGTGAATAAAAGCAAACCAACTCGGAGACTTAAAGCTAACAATCGACTAAGCTGGACACTTTTGGCAGAGCGGGTATTCTCCCTAATTTGCCATGTAAATTAGCAGACAAGTGATACAGGATTAAGGCATGAAGGATTCGGATATTTTAATGCTTGCAGATGAAGCAGCTCCCGCTGCGGAGGTCTCTGCCCGTAAAAAAGCCCTTTTACTTGGCCGTCAACTCGGTCTCGCCAGTGAGGAAGAATATCGTCCAGCCAATGCCTCGATTGCCGAACGCGCCCAGCATCGGCAACGTAAACTCGCCAGCCAGTATCAGGCAAATGTTGAAACAATTTTCGCCCTCGCCTTAAGTTATACCTCTTCCGATATGACGGGGGTGGATCTCGATCCCGACTGGAGTCATCAATTTTTTCTGATGGCGGAGCAAATCCATAATCGAAAAATGCAGGACCTATGGGCACGTATTCTCTCTAGTGAAATCATCAACCCAGGAAACTTTAGCCTGCGCACCTTAGCGCTACTTAAGCAATTAACGCACAGAGAAGCGCAAATCCTCGAAAAAGCCCTAGGCATGGCAGCAAAAGTGAATAATGAGCAGCGCTTAAAACTCATTAGCGGCTATCGGCTCACGGGCGGGATTGGCCAATATTTTCGCAAGCATACCAACATCACCCTAGGTCTCTCGCAATTTGGTCTGCCCTACTCCAGTATTCTTACCCTAGTTGATGCGGGGATACTCCACAGCAGTGAGTTTGAAACGGGTTTACTCAATAGTAAAACCCCCATCCAACTCACTATGCCCGGTATTCAAATGAAGCTAACCCCTAAGAGCGGTAATTTGCTCTTTAGTTATTATCGATTAACACCTATTGGCGATGAACTAGCGCAGCTTGTGCTTCCTAAACAGGACCAAGAATACCTTAAAGCCCTTCAAGCCCTATTTGCCAAGGACTTTAAGATTGAATAACAAGCTGTTATAGACTGCTTCTATGCCAGCGCAGTGAGGCGATTTGGGCTAATAACATCGATTGCGGTTAAATAATCAATCAAAGCCCGAACTTGAGATGCTAAATCCCCTTTGCTGGTATCAATCGTCAACTCAGCGGAGAGCGGGGCCTCATAGGGTGATGAAATCCCAGTAAAATGTGCGATTTCGCCCTTGCGTGCTTTAACGTACAATCCCTTGGGATCACGCGCTTCACATACGCTAAGTGGCGTCGATACATGCACTTCGATAAATTGTCCAGCGGGGAATCTTGCACGTATGCTATCGCGCTCTTCTCGGGTGGGAGAGATAAAAGCTGATAACACCACCAAGCCCGCATCCACCATAAGTTTTGCTACCTCGCCAACACGGCGTAGGTTTTCATCCCTGTCGGCCACGCTAAAACCCAAATCTTTACATAGACCGTGGCGCACATTATCGCCATCGAGCAGATAGGTGTGAAAGCCCGCTTCAAATAATGCACGCTCAAGCGCACCTGCTAGGGTCGACTTACCTGCGCCAGAAAGCCCGGTAAACCAAAGCAATACCGGATTCTGCCCCTTAAGTTTGGCTCTGGCTGCTTGGTCGACACTATGTTGATGCCACACTATATTGCTCATAAAAACTCCTCAAACCTTTAATAGACCAACGACTAAAGGCATCGTTAAAACGGAAAGATGATCGGCACCATAAAAATCACAATCAGCGAATACAGTAGGGATAAGGGCAGCCCTAACCGTACAAAATCACTAAAACGATAGTTACCCGCATTAAACACCATCAAGTTGGTTTGATAACCATAGGGCGAAATAAAGCTAGCGCTAGCCCCAAACACCACAGCCATAATAAAGGGCCTTGGATCGACGCCATAATTCAGCGCCACCGCATAGGCAATAGGAAAAGCCAAGGCCGCGGCGGCGTTATTGGTGACCAGTTCAGTCAACAACAAGGTAACTAAATAAACCCCCACAAACGCCCCAAACACCCCGTAACCATTGATTGCGCCGAGTAAGCCTTGAGCGAGTCCCTCAGCAAGACCTGTGATCATCATCAGGTTCGCCAACCCCAAAGCGCTGCCCACAATCACGACTAACTCGAGCGGGAAACGGCGCTTAAGTTCAGATAAGGTTACGGCGCCAATGGCAAAGTAGCTGAGCAGCAATAGCACCAATCCTTTTGCCAAGGGTAAAATCTCCGCCAGACTCAGGCCAATCGTCAACACAAATCCGGCTAACACGATACGACTGCGTTTAGTGTCTAAACGCACATTCAAATCGAGTCCGCTGACGGCGGCAAATTCGGTACTCAGCTTAGCATTGGTGCTAAAACCATCCCCCGGCGTCAGCAGTAACACATCGCCCGGCTGCAATACGATATCGCCCAAGCCGCCCTTTAACGGATGATGGCCACGGCGAATCGCCATAACCGCCGCATCAAACTGTTCGCGAAAGCGAGATTCCTTTAAGCTGCTACCCACTAGGCTCGACGAAGGGGCCAATACCGCTTCGACTAGGTTTTGTCCCTTTGCCTGGTGCTTACCAAACCAATCGAGGCCATCGAATTGATGCAACAGCTCCACCGACTCCACCGCGCCACTGAACCGCAGCACATCGTCCGCTTGCAATACTAACTGTGGTGGAACCGGGCAAATACAAATACCGCTTCGCTCAAGCTCCACTAAATAAAGCTTTTTTAGGGCTCTGAGCTTGTTGTCCACCACACTGCGACCGACTAAAGACGAGCCTTTAGCGACATGGGCCTCAAGTAAATAGGGCAGTGCTTCTTCTGTCGTTTCATCGCGTCTGTCGGGCAAGGTATTAGCCAGCATAATCAGTAGCGGAATGCCTAACAGTACAATCAACGCTGCAACAGGGGTAAACTCAAAGAAACCCAGCGCAGGTAAGCCCGCATTCTCCACAAACGAATTAACGATAAGGTTAGTGGAGGTACCAATCAGTGTGAGCGTTCCCCCAAGAATCGTCGCATAGTTAAGCGGCAGTAATAACTTAGCGGGCGCATGGGCCTGATTACGGCGCACTACCCCAATCAAAGATGCCACAACCGCAGTGTTATTGGTAAATGATGACAGCAGAGCCGTGGAAAATCCCAACTTTGCCATTGTCATCGCCAACGAGCTATTACCAATCACTTGGCTTAACTTTCCCAGCAATGAAGTCTTTTCCAGCGCTGTCGCCGCAAGCACCAATAACACTAATGTGACTAATCCCGTATTAGTAAAGCTTGTGAGCGCTGCGTCGAGCGTTACCATACCTAGGAGGTAACATATTAAAAAAGCAAATAAAAACAACACCGCAGGGTTTATGCGGCCAGCAATTAAGCCAGCCAACAACCCAAACAACACTATCGCCAATAGCCACAAGTCACTCACAAATTAGGCTCCAAGCTTTGAAATATCAATCGCTTGCCAGTGCGGGAAGTGTTTACGTACGAGCGCATTAAACTCAATTTCAAAGGCACTAAATTGTGAAGACACTTGCTTGCTCACATGTTGACCCGATACCACCATCACCGCCGCTACTGTTGCATTGGATAAACGGTCAATCAGGATCATGCCGCCAGTATCACGTACCAGAGAATAGGCATCGAAAACGATATCTTCGGTCAGCTCTAAGGTCACGCGAGCGATGGCATTAAGCCCTAGTGTGTCGGCGCTGCTGCGCGCAAGTGTGTTCACATCAACCACATATTCTATGGTCGAGACTGAGGCTTGAGTCTTTTTACCCGCAACCTTGATGTCATATAACTGGCCGAGTTGTAGTGGTTTTTCATCCATCCACACGAGGTCAGCCACGATTTGGTTGGCAACCTGTGGCGCACTTTCTGGCAGAGCCAGTAAATCACCACGGGAAATATCGATTTCATCTTCTAAGGTGAGAGTGACGGCTTGCCCCGCAGTTGCCTCGGCCAAATCGCCATCGAAGGTCACGATACGCTCAACCTTGCTGCGTTTACCCGAAGGCAACGCTACCACTTCATCACCCACCTTGATGACACCAGAGGCTAAAGTACCGGCAAAACCACGAAAATCCAGATTTGGACGCGACACGTATTGCACCGGGAAGCGCACGGGTAAGGCACTCAGTTCACGTTGGGTATCAATGGTTTCCAACAATTCCAGTAATGTACCACCCTGATACCAAGGGGTATGTAAACTTGGCTCGACCACGTTGTCGCCATTGAGTGCTGATAAGGGCACAAAGTGGATATCTAACTCACCAAAGCCTTTAACGAACTCACTGAAATCATTACGGATACGATTGAACACTTGCTCATCAAACCCGAGTAAATCCATCTTATTGACCGCGACCACAAAGTGGCGAATACCCAGCAAAGAGGCAATAAAGGCATGACGCTTGGTTTGGGTCTGCACGCCGTAACGCGCATCGACTAAAATCACCGCTAAGTCACAGGTTGAGGCGCCAGTCGCCATATTACGGGTGTACTGCTCATGGCCTGGGGTGTCGGCGATAATGAACTTACGCTTATCGCTTGAAAAATAACGATAAGCCACATCGATAGTGATGCCCTGCTCACGCTCAGCTTGCAGACCATCCACCAGCAAAGCTAAGTCGATTGCTTCGCCCGTTGTCCCCATCTTAGCGCTATCATTTTTTAAGCTAGCTAATTGATCTTCATAGATCTGCGCACTGTCATGCAGTAAACGGCCAATTAAGGTGCTCTTGCCATCGTCGACGCTGCCGCAGGTTAAAAAGCGCAACAAACCTTTATGTTGTTGCTGGGCTAGATATTCTTTTACTCCATGCTGGCTGATTTCTGCCGCCATACGATTAGTTTTATTGACCGCTTTATCCATCTTTATCTCACTCTTATCTTGCTCAACTGTTCGTGAAGTCGCTGGTACTTGATTGCTCAAAAAAGCCTTCATCGGGACATTCACGAAATCGGTTTAATCTGTCTCTGAACCTTCGCTCGAAATGCCTTAGTTTAGAAATAACCTTGGCGTTTCTTCTGCTCCATCGATGCACTCTGGTCCGAGTCAATTAACCGCCCTTGGCGTTCGCTCGAGCGAGTTAGCAGCATTTCTTCGATGATTTTTTCGAGATTGTCCGCCTGCGAATGCATTGCCGCCGTCAATGGATAGCAACCTAAGGTTCTAAAACGCACCACCTCATGCTTAATGGTTTCACCTTCTTCGAGCTTCATGCGCTCATCGTCCGCCATAATCAACTGACCACCACGCTCAACCACAGGGCGCTCAGCCGCAAAATACAGGGGCACTAACTCAATGTTTTCTTGATAGATATATTGCCAAATATCGAGTTCAGTCCAATTCGATAATGGGAAGACACGAATACTTTCGCCCTTGTTCACCGCGCCGTTATAGGTGCGCCACAGTTCGGGGCGCTGATTCTTAGGGTCCCATCGATGGTGGCGATCGCGGAACGAATACACCCGTTCCTTCGCGCGGGATTTTTCCTCATCACGACGGGCGCCACCAAAAGCGGCATCAAAACTATATTGGTTTAATGCTTGTTTTAAGCCTTGGGTTTTCATGATGTCAGTGTGCTTGGCACTGCCATGGTCGAAGGGGTTAATCCCTTGGGCAACGCCTTCTGGGTTAGTATGAGTTAATAATTCAAAGCCAAATTTTTTCGCCTGCGCATCACGAAAGGCGATCATCTCTTTGAATTTCCAGCCCGTATCCACATGCAGCAAGGGGAATGGGATCTTGCCGGGATAAAAAGCTTTACGCGCAAGATGTAACATCACCGAAGAATCTTTTCCGATGGAATACAACATGACTGGATTATCGAATTCGGCTGCGACTTCCCGAATGATCTGAATGCTTTCGGCTTCCAGTTGTTGTAAGTGGCTTAATTCACGCCCGGCCATACTCTTCTCCGTTTACCTAAAATGGGCTGCGACAGGCAGCTGGATTTAACTTAACTATTTCTAAAAAATGTTCTGATTTAACTAAATTTTTGCTGCAACTTTGGTCGTATTTAAAGCGTCAAGCGGCAGCAGGCCTTCGCCCTTGGGCTGAAACCAATTTAAGGTTTCGGACAACCCCACCACTTCGCCAATAATCATTAATGCGGGCATTTGCAACTGCGGATCAGCAGCAAGTTGTTCGAGTGAATCTAATTGCCCAATAAAACGTTGCTGCGACTGAGTGGTCGCCTTCGAGACGATGGCCACTGGTGTCTCTGGGCTACGACCTGCGTTGATTAACCCTTGACGGATAATGCCCGCGTTTAAAATCCCCATATATACAACTAAGGTATTGTTGGGATTAGCATAACCCTGCCAATCCATCGGACGGTTTTCTAACTGACAATGGCCAGTGATGAACGTTACCCCTTGGGCGTAATCCCTATGGGTTAATGGAATGCCCGCATAGGCCGAAGTGCCGCTGGCGGCGGTAATCCCGGGAACCACTTCAAATTCGACGCCCGCTTCGACTAAGGTTTGTAACTCTTCACCACCGCGACCAAAAATAAACGGATCGCCGCCCTTGAGGCGTACCACGTTTTTACGGGTATAGGCTTTCGTCACCAGTAACTGATTAATTTCATCTTGCGCCGCGCTATGCTTGCCTGCACGCTTACCGACGGCAATTTTTTCAGCATCTTTAGGGATCAAATCGAGGATATCTTGGCTGACGAGCGCATCGTATAACACCGCATCGGCAGACTTTAGAATGCGCCACGCTTTAAGGGTTAATAACTCCACATCGCCGGGGCCCGCACCAACCAGCCAGACTTTGCCCTTAGCGCTTTGGCCTGGTAAAGATAAAATTTCCATCACATTCCCCGATATGAGATCAATGTGTAGCAATATAGCGCCAGTTATATTCCATAATAAATATAAAATCATTAATTGTTATATCAAAAAGAAATAACAACCGAATTTGAATTAAGCCAGTTAACTATAAACGAGGTTGGCAAAAGCACCATACTGGCTAAAATAAGTTAATCATTTGAAATAACTAAATAAAACATGATAGCAGGGTGAATATGAATGCAACCTAAACTTGCATCACCTCACATAACAGCACTATGTTATTGCTAAAAAATCTACTCAGTCAGCGCGTTAACGCATAAGAAAAGATGCAGTTTCACTCAAGTTAAGTAGTACAAATGACAGTATTTCTCACAAAAGATCCACAGACTAATGTTAAGCTCGGTAAATAAAGATAAAGCAAACAGACACATCAAGGAGAGTCGATGTCCACATTTTATCAAGGTATCGCATTAATCGGACTGCTAACTTGTGCAGGGTTACAGGCAGAGGAATCTTTAATCAAAGATCGCGTTAAGGATGAATTAGCGACTTCAGAGCGTCCATTTGTAATAACGCCGCATAAAGTCAATTACATTTTACCCGCGACCTATAATCCCGATCCGAATATGAAACCCTATGCAGGGGAGGCCGCCGGAACAAACTATGAACTCGATGAGATGGAAGCTAAGTTTCAGATAAGCTTTAAGTTTCCAATTTGGTACAATGTCTTTGGTGATAATGGTCACCTATTTTTTGCCTATACTAATCAATCCTATTGGCAGGTATACAATAAGGAAATATCTTCACCCTTTCGTGAAACAAACCACGAACCCGAAATCTTTATGCTATTCAATAATGATTGGAAAATTGGCGGTGTGACAAACTCGTTTTGGGGATTGGGCGCTGTCCACCAATCTAATGGTAAAGCAGGTTTATTATCCCGTAGTTGGAACCGCATCTATGGCACGATGATCTTTGATGCTGGCCCACTGGCGTTTTCAACTAAGGTGTGGTGGCGCATTCCTGAGGATGAAAAAACAGACATCCACCAAGCCCGTGGCGATGATAATCCCAATATTGATGAGTATATTGGCAATGCTGAATTTGTTGGCGTGTATGGGATTGATGAGCATAGATTCACACTCACCGTTAAAACTAACTTTAAAGATATTGACCGAGGTTCAGCAGAGATCACTTGGAGCTATCCCATCATAGGTAACTTACGCCTTTATACTCAATACTTTAATGGCTACGGTGAAAGCCTGATCGACTATAACCATCATAATCAACGTATTGGGATCGGTGTATCACTCAACGATATTCTCTAGGACGTGACACAGCACAAAAAACAGCCATAATTCTATGCTGACACAAACAAACTGCTGCTAAATTGCTCAAGTGCGAGCAATATAAGGGAGCTTTATGATGATTTTTATTGCCAACAGCGGCATTTACATCGATAGTCGCACACCTTTTTAGCAGTAAGGGTCGTCATGGAGGAATATGAGTTTTAGCTATCGAACGGTAATAACTTTGCTGAGCATGATTATTTGCGCGAGCCTTATCAGGCTCGCGTTTTTTGCTATTCCTGAAAAAGAACAACCCACGTTAACGACAAAAGATATTCGCCAAGATCTCTATATTCTGCTCAATCAAATTGAACAACACTCCGCATTTTATGCGTTGGATCCACAACATAATGACAACCAACTCGAACGACTTGCTGGACTGATGACTGAGCAATACCAAGATCTTGTTCCTACAGAACGGTTCGCAGCTGAGCTTACAAAACTGCTTAACGCCTTAAAAGATCCAGGTGCTCAAGTTGCGAAGGTTGACAATAGTAGCGCCGACTTACCCTTAACACTGAGACCCGTCAACGAACAATGGCTTGCCTTAGACCATAAAAATAATCCTATTAGTACCGAGTATCCTTTTATCACCCATATTGATGGCATCCCCTTAAGTAAGTGGATTTCAGCCAGCCAAGCCTATCTGTCAGAGCCTGCAAAAAATAGCCAAGAAATGCAGCTGATTTGGCTTAAACGACTCAACCTACTGCGGGAAGACTTAGGCTTAAGCATCAAACCTTATGTGATTATTAGTTTGATAAATGATGATTTGCAGACAACGCAGGTCACTATTGCTCTGCCTCCCCCTTCTAAAACGATAGTTAAACCGATTGAAGACGACACAGAGATAAGCTTTGAACGCCTACTCACTCAACTTGATGACTTAGGGCCGGCTACGGTCTCAAAACCTGACTATTCACTAGAACAGATAAATCCAACCACGGCTCGACTCAAAATAGATGACCTCTATGCTTTTGAACTCGATAAAATACAACAAGAAGAGTTACGTAAAGGTATGGAGCAACCATTACTGATTGTCGATCTCAGGCAAGCGAAGGGATTTAGTCCTAAGTTACTGACCATGCTCTCGCGTTATCAGGATATGCCCACCATGGACATATCACCTCATTCAGCGGTCGAAAAAATCATGGGATTTGCCCATTATCGACGCTCGCCAGAGCTTAGAAACGATTATTTAAAACCGTTGAATTTTAAACCGCTTGATGAACTTGAACTCAGCCCTGCGCGACTTAACGTGTTGACACGGCGGCTACCAACTATCGATAAAAGCCGATTTAGTCCTTGGTTTGTTCGCACCAAACCTGAAGTCCTCACCGAAGGCAATAATCGTCTTGCACTGCTTGTCAGTCCCTTGTGTAAGCAAGAATGCGAGTGGATCGCCTACCGGACTAAAGCATGGTCGAGAGTGAATTTAATCGGCGAAAAAACCTCTGGGGATTTTGCCAGACAATATCAATTTACCTTGCCAAATAGTGACTTAGAGATTCGATTTAGTAGCTCTCTCACCTATGATGCTAAAGGCGAGTTGCTGTCGGGAAAAGGCACTGAGCCCGATATTTGGTTACCACAAAACAATGATATTGAATGGCAAGGACTCGTGAGTTTAGTTAAATCAGCCAAACCCAAAGCCGTAGATCCAACTAACGGTCGACAAACCAAATTAGCCCAATCTCATTAGTAAAAAGCCAGCAATTTGCTGGCTTTAAAATGCGGTGGAGTGATAAGTTTATTTCTTATCGCTTGCCTTTGAGTTCATCACAGAGCCAAAAACCAGACCTTGTTTATTCACATCAAAGCTCATTTGTACGCGCATATTATAGTCTTTCAATGCTTGCAGCTCTTCAGGCACTGGTTCACCAGTCATTTCTAACAGCGTCAGCACTGGGGTAAACATCTTACCGTAGTCGGCTGACATGCTGTAAAGGCCATTGGCTGATGGTTTTTCGCTCGCCAGTTTATTGGCTAACGCTAAACCTTTATCGCCAGAGTAAACCACTAAGTGTTGTCCCTTAATCGCCAACATCGGTTTGATATTAAGTTCTGGCGGCAACATTAATAGTGGAGATAAATCAGTGGGTTCACCATTATCCGCGACTTGCAGTTCAGCCAACATTGGGGCAAAAGGCTTAACCATGTTGAATAACATTGAAGGATTATCAGCGGTTAAACTGATTAAGGCATCTAAACTTTCGAGTTTAGGCTCTTGATCCTGTGAACTCATCTTATAGTCGAGTAATGATACACTCAGGCCTTTAACACCATTAGCCATGCCGGTAAACATACCCAACATCGCAGGGCTTTGCTGGCTTAATTCAGCCTGTAGCTCGGCCAGAGGCGCGCAGGTCAACTGTGGCTTTTGTAGATCATCCCAAATCGCGGTGAGCGAAGGCGCTACTTCATTAACATCAATCCCAAGGCCCATCGAGAAAATAGTGCTGTTAATATCCGCTAAATGGGCAGGAATAAAGCCGCGCATTTTTTGTAATGCCGTTAAAATTGCTTGGTTTTTGCTTTCAATCACAAAAGAAGCCGCCATATGGCTTTCTTTTTCAGTCGACGTGAATGCGGTTAAACCTCCCACTGTGCGCGGCCAGTTAGCCGCAATCGCGGTTAACTCAGTGCGACATTCTGGTGTACGGATTTGCGCTAACGGATCTTCACCTTGGCCTTCTTCTGCTAAGAACTTGGTGAGCTGTTTAGCTAACATATTGCCATCTTGAGAGGTTATCGCTTTAACAATCTCAACATGGTTGATAAAGCTGATGCTATCGTCCATAAAACCATGGGTTTTAATGATCTCTTGCAACATGCCAGATGCGGCTAAAGATTGGGCGGGTTTCTTCAATCCTAAAGCCATTTCCAATACTTCAGGCTCGATAGAGGAAGCCGAGAATGTGACCGTTAAAATGCCATCTTTATGGGCAAATAATAGGTCAGCTTTATCAGTTGAGCCTTCTTCGGCAAACGAATAAGCACGGTAGTCAATCCCTGCTAAAGTACGCTTTTCGTGGGTATAACCACTTTCTTGTTCGGCTTTATCCAGCAAAGCCCAGAATGCATCAATTTGATTAATATCTGTTTTAAGAACAGGCACTACGCCTAAGGTATAAAAATAAGGCTTGATCTCATTCGGTAAACCGAAAGTCTTAAGCAATGCGGTAGGATCTTTCATTCCATCCATATATTGCTTGTAAATACTCACAAAAAACTTAGCCATTGGGCTATCCAAATCGCCTAACTGAGCTAAGGAATCAGTTGAATATTGCTGGTAATTGCTAGAAATCGATTGCAGGTAGTTTTTCAGTGGAAACGGCTTTAACTGGCCAGTAAACACAGGGGTATCGGCTGGAATATAATCTAGCAAAGGATTGGCTGAAGCACTCGAGCTACTTCCGTGTTGAGTGTACCAATAAGCACCCGCCCCCGCTGCAATAATTGCCGCAGCAATAACAATCTTTTTCATCTAAAACTCCATTTAATTACCGTCAAAGTGACAAAAATAATACCGAAAGCACTTACCTTCGGCATTTAAATACTGACCTATTGTCATTCCTTATTACATCAACATTGCAAAATCAAAAGCTTATTATAACTAATCTTGAGAACGGATAAGCTAAGAAATAACGAATAGCAAATAAGAACTCATTAATATGCAAAAATCCGCGATAATCTACCATTAAAACGTCTTTGACGCTAATCGCGGCATGTGTCAGAAGCTTCCTATTTACTGGGCGCAATCGTTCGAAACCATCCTGTTACAGAAAAGCGTGGGCGCTTTGCAAACGGCGCGACAAATGAAACAGAGTGAGGATGGTGGACATCGAATAATGCCAAATTATTAAAGGTTGGCACCCAGGTATCAGTCAGCACACCTTTAGGAGTATAAAACTGCAGCAGCCCTCCCCAATCAGGATGCCATTCTGGAGTAAAGCCAAAAACAAAAGCAACTTTACGGCCCTCACTTTCCACAACATCATTATGTCTTGTTAAGAAATTCCCTTGAATATAACGACTCGCCTGCAGTGAGGCATAACAAATACCTTCAATACCCGTAATCGTTTGAATAAATTTAAACATGTCAGGGCTGTTAATAAAACGATGTAGCGATGTAAGTAATTCCGGTGAAGGCTTTCCATCTAAGCCTCCTACGAGATGACTTCCATATAAAAAACCAATCCCATTTGCAGCATTGTGTAATATTTTTTGCTGTAAATCTTTTTGAGCTTCAATCGGTAATTGGCGTATTTGTTGATCCGACACTCTCATTGGCTTATTGTCGACAAACATTGCATTATCAAAACTCACTTCACTAGCAAGTGTGTTAGCAATGACAGCTGCGGTTTCATTCTGCCAGACTTGTTGAATATTGATTTTTGCATCTCTAGCATATTCTTCACGCAGTGAAGCCATATCTCGCTCAAAATTAAACTCAAACATCGTTTATTCCTTGGATCATTCGAACGTCTAACACTCATCCTACTCATCAGAGATGCATAATTACAATTTAATAACAAAATCACAATCGCAAATTTATTGTGCCTCACCGACTTTTTTGAGTGTCACCTCACCTAACTGACGCATTTGCTTGCGGATCCAAGCGGAGCGTTGTTCAACATAGGAAGAAGGGGGGGAGACTTTATAACGCCAAGGGTTTGGTAAAACTGCAGCCAATAATGACGCCTCATAACGAGTTAATTTGGCTGCACTCTTGCCAAAATAATGCTTTGCTGCCGCTTCGGCACCATAAATCCCAGGACCAAATTCAACAATATTCAGGTATACCTCAAGGATACGCGCCTTATCCCAAAACAGTTCCATTAACAGGGTAAACCACGCCTCTATGCCCTTACGGATAAAACTACGGCTCGACCACATAAACAGGTTTTTTGCCGCTTGCTGGCTTAAGGTACTGGCCCCACGAACCTTTTTACCTTTTTGATTGTATTCGATGGCCGAACTAATCGCGTCTAAATCAAAACCACTGTGGCCAGCAAACTTTTGATCTTCTGCGGCAATCACGGCTAATTGCAGTTCAGGGGAGATTTGCTCAAGCGAGCGCCATTGATGCCTAACCTCACTAATCGGTGCGGGCGGAAACAACGCCCGCTCTATTCGCCAACTCCACATCGGAGGATCGATAAAACGGAGTAGTACCACACTTAAAATAGAGGCGAAAAATAAACCCAAAACCAATTTGGCTAACCAAATAAATACACGCTTAACACCGCGCATCTTAGGCTTAGGGTTTGGATGATTAACTTGGGGACGATTGACATGATCGCGCATGGCATACAAAGGGGCGGTCATTTAATTATCCTCATCAATCACGCCATCCAAACTAACTGTTAGTCTAAGAGATTTTTTGCTTACAGTAGAATAGCAAAGTGTAAACCGATGATAGTAAGTCATAAACTACAAAAAACCGAGCTGAATTGAATGAGGAAGATAAATTAATGATGCCACAAATTTGGCTCAACCTCGGCAGCTTTGACCACAGCTGACCGAGGTGAAAATGACTGATTAACAAGCGCTAGCAAGTCAATCAAACTGCTGGATACTCGCAGCGGCGAGCAAGGTCCTTTGGAAGTGCTACCGTTTTCCGTCTCGTTATATCGCTACACAGCAAACTAAGCCCATAAATAGCGATATTCAACAACTTAACTTGGCAAAATACCGACTAATCCGTATCTGCGCAGTAAACTCCCTCAAAACCATCTACGGGAACTTTGTAATATAGCTCAGAACATTCTAATGTGCATAACCCTGTGAGTAAAAATGTACAAAAAATTTAATTCAGGCAAACACATCTTAACTAACTCTATGAAAATACAATTTATCTGACTTTGATGACGGCAGAATGACATACAAAATACCTTAACGGCCAAACCGCTTTAAAATTAAGCAAAATACTCTTTTAGTGGCATAAAATAAAAAATGCCACAGGGAATACTGTGGCATTTTTCTATTTAATCAAATAGATGGCTATATTTCGTAATGCAGACCGCATTCGCGTTTTAAGCCATTAAAGCGTGTTTCTTCTTCAGACATCCCTAATTCTAAGGGTTTAGTAGAATGGGTATCCCCAACAGAAACATAACCTTGCTCCCATAGAGGATGGTAAGGCAAGTCAAATTGAGTCAAATACAGATGCACATCTTTGTTCGACCATTCGATAATCGGCAGCAGCTTAAAGCGAGTACCGTGGATAGCCAATATCGGTAACTCTTCGCGAGTGCTCGACTGGCTCCGGCGAAGTCCCGCAAACCAAGTGCCTACTTCAAGTTCCGCCAAAGCACGTTGCATCGGCTCCACTTTATTGAGGCGATTATAACGTTCAAGACCCTCTAAGCCCTGCTCCCACAATTGGCCAAAGCGCGCCTCCTGCCATGCCGCCGTCATCGGCGCTTGGTAGACCTTAAGATTTAAGGATAAACGCTCGGTAAGCTGGTCAATAAACTGATATGTCTCAGGAAAGAGGTATCCAGTATCCGTTAAAATCACCGGAATATCCGATTGCACCTGACTCACCATATGCAACATCACCGCCGCTTGGATCCCAAAACTGGATGACAGCGCGTGATTACCCGGCAAATAGGCTAAGCCCCAGAGCACTCGCTCTTGAGCCGTCAAGCCAGCTAAGAAGCGATTAATGCGTTCCAGTTCGGCTCGCTGCACATCCTTAGGCGCCGTCAGCAGCGCTTTAAGTTCGCTGTGACTTACCACGCTCTGCAACGCGTTCGGCAAGCCGGAACCCGTCACCCCAGAATCAAGATCAGCCATGGAAATCCTTAGCGGCATCGATAACCGCCTTCACTACGCCCGTGCGGACGGTGAAGTTACCAAAGGTTTCGCCTGCATTACGCTCAACCGCGTAGCGGGCAAATAATGCATCCAATTCAGCAAGAATTTCAGCCTCTTGGATATTCTCTCTGTACATCTTATTCAGACGAGTGCCTTCGAAGTTCGCCCCGAGATACAGGTTGTAGCGGCCCGGCGCCTTACCCACTAAGCCGATTTCGGCAGCAAATGGGCGCGCACAACCATTTGGACAGCCGGTCATACGCACTACTATGGCTTGATCGCTAATGCCATTTTTCGCCTGCAGCGCATCGATATGGTCGATAAACTCAGGGAAATAACGCTCGGCTTCCGCCATCGCCAATGGACAGGTTGGCAAGGCCACGCAGGCAATCGAATGACCGCGAGTTTGGGTCAACACTTGGCCAAGTAAACCATGTTTACGGGCAAGGCCTTCGATGGTCGCTTTATCCTCGGGCGCCACACCCGCGATAATCATATTCTGGTTTGAGGTCATGCGGAAATCACCCTTGTGGATCTTCGCGATTTCACGCATACCGGTTTGCAAACTCTTACCAGGCACGTCTTTAATGCGGCCGCTTTCAATAAACAGGGTTAAATGCCACTTACCATCGACACCTTCGACCCAGCCATAACGATCGCCGCGATCGCCAATCACCACATCGCGCTTCGGCTCAAACTTGACACCAGCACGGGCTTCCACTTCGGCCTTAAACTTCTCATAACCATGATCGACGATAGTGTACTTAAGACGCGAACGCTTACGGTTGGTACGATTACCCCAGTCACGCTGCACTGTCATCACAGCTTCGGCAAACTTCATCACATCTTCGGTTTTGATGAAACCAAAGTCATCGGCCAAGCGCGGGAAGGTTTCCACTTCACCGTGGGTCGAGCCCATGCCGCCACCAGCGGTTAGGTTAAAACCGACTAATTCACCATTTTCGGCCACCGCAATAAAGCCTAAGTCGTTGGTGTAGACGTCAACATCGTTATCCGGCGGTACGGCAACGGCCATCTTAAACTTACGTGGCAAGTAGGTTTTGCCGTATACAGGTTCAACGGTTTCGTCTTCTGTGGTCAGTAACTTCTCTTCATCTAACCAAATCTCGGCGTAGGCACGAGTGTGGGGCAGCAGGTGATCAGACAGCTTTTTCGCGACTTCATAGGCCTGCGCATGCAGCTTAGATTCGACCGGATTCGGGTTACACATCACGTTACGGTTAACGTCACCACAGGCGGCGATAGAGTCGAGCGCCTCACGGTCCAAACCTTGAATAATGGTCTTAAGATTACGCTTTGGAATGCCGTGGTATTGGAACGTCTGGCGCGTCGTTAAACGAATACTGTTAGAGCTGGTGAGCGTCGAGGCAATTTCATCCACGCCTAACCATTGCTTAGGTGTACACACACCGCCTGGCACGCGGGCACGTAACATAAAGCTATACAAAGGCTCGAGTTTTTGCTCTTTACGCTCGTTACGTAAATCACGGTCATCCTGCTGATAGAAGCCGTGGAATTTGATCAATTGCTGATCGCCATCGCTAAAACTGCCCGTCACCGAGGAGTCTAATCCTTCTTTAATGGTGCCACGCAGATAATCACTGTCGGTCTTTAGGTATTCGTTTAATGCTAACTTTTGCTCACTCATGGCAACTGCCTCTTAAAATTCGTTCGGCGGCAGTATCTCCGTGGATACTGCTCTCTATCTTTGGGATCGATTAATTAGTACACGTCTTTTTGGTAACGTTTATGACTGCGCAGGGTCTCGAAATATTCTTCCGCCGCCTCGCTCGACAGTCCGCCAAACTCCACCGCAACCGCTAATAAGGCTTGGTGTACGTCTTTAGCCATACGCTCGGCATCACCACAAATATAGAGATGCGCGCCATTTTGCAGCCATTGCCACAGGGTTTGTCCCTGTTCTTTAATGCGGTGCTGCACGTAAATCTTATGGGCTTGATCCCGCGAAAATGCCACATCGATACGGGTTAAATCGCCGTTTTTCAAATATTGTTGCCACTCGGTTTGATACAGGAAGTCCTGTTCAAAATGCGGGTTGCCGAAGAATAACCAGCTATCGCCCTCAGCGCCTTGTGCCACGCGCTCCTGCATAAAGGCGCGAAACGGTGCAACCCCTGTGCCTGGACCAATCATGATGACCGGCGTTTGTGGATCTTCAGGTAAACGGAAATGCTTGTTCGGTTCAACATACACTTTTACTTCGGCGCCTTCCTGCGCCGAGGCTAAGAAGTGCGATGCGCCGCCAAAACGCGTTTGCCCTTGATGTTCATCTTCCACCAATGCCACGGTTAAATGCACTTCCGTATCAACCTCACTCTGACTCGAGGCGATGGAGTAAAGTCTTGGCGTTAATGGGCGTAATAACTCAACTAACTTGTTAGCGTCGAGATGAGCATCGGCCTTGAGCTGATAGTTCGCCACTAAGTCGGCAAACTGATGATGTAAGATAAACTGACGAACCTGCTCTTTATCTTCGCTAATAGTAAGTAGCTCAGGACTTGCGGACAACTCGGCCCAAGTTTTGACTAAACCAGGATACAACTGCGTCAGTTCTTTCTTCTCGATCAAGGCTTGCTTGAGGCTGATTGACTCATTAGCGACAGTCACCTTGGCATCGGCCGCTAACCCTAAGCCCGCTAAAATCTCATCGACTAAGGTTTCGCTATTGCTAAACCACACCCCAAGGGCATCACCGACTTCATAGCGTAAGCCTGATTCACCTAAATCAATTTCAACGTGGCGCACATCTCTGTCTGAACCGCGTCCGGTGATCTTTTGGCTCACCAACACTTCGGCACTGTAAGGGTTTTGCTTAGTAAATTCGCCCTCGCTGGCAACTTGCGCCGAAGTTGAATTAATTTCATTCATTGCCACCACATTAGCCGTGGTTTGAATGAGTGGCTTAACCGCAGTAAGCACATCGGCGTGCCACTGTCCGGCCGCAGCCTCATAATCCACATCACACTCAACCAACGGCAATAAGGCTTTAGCGCCTAATGCCGAAAGCCGCGCATCAAAGTCTTTACCGGTTTGGCAGAAGAACTCATAGCTCGAATCACCCAAAGCCAACACTGAGTAATGTAAGTTGTTTAATTGAGGTGCGCGTTTTGATGCTAAAAACTTATGTAATTCAATCGCATCATCCGGCGCTTCACCTTCACCATGGGTACTGACCACCAGCAATAACAAAGTTTCTTGCTTGAGCTGGCGCACATTGTATTCACCCATGGAGGCTAAATTCACGCTATAGCCCTGTGCTTTAGCCTTTTCGGCCAAGGCTTTGGCAATGCCACGACCATTGCCGGTTTGGCTGCCATAGAGAATGGTTACAGTCTGCGCTGCCTGTGTATCAGACACTGGCACTAGCTGGGCTTGATTCCCTCCCGCATTGGCTGTTGCGGCTAAATAACCACTCACCCAAGCAAGTTGCACGGCATTTAATTCCGCGGTGAGTTGTTTCAGCTTGTCGACCTGCGGTTGCGACAGGGGTGAAGCCAGTGATGAAAGTTCTTTTAACAACATGAGACGGCCCTATGACAGTGTAATACCCAGCAGATTAACGTGGATTTGGAAAAGCAAAAAAGAATAAAATTTGATTTTTAATTCCATTTTGGAATATACAAAGTGCAAAAATTAAGCTACAAAAGTGTGCACTGGTTAAAACTTTTTGATACGACCAGTGCAGAATCGACTAGCTTGAGCAATATGCGCTTGTGTCAAACCAAAGTATTGCCACAATGGTACGAGCCTGCAGTACTGTGACCTTTTGTTGCTCGCTAAGAAGTTTGTTTTAAAACACAAATTTTATACCAAATTTGAATGCGCTAACTAACTGCCACAATTGAATAGACGAGTTCATTCTTATCGCGGCCTAGCCCTACCTAGGTTTAGCTCAAGGGAAGCACTCAGGCGGAACGATTATATAAACCATCAGGGAGTAATCATGCAGATTGGAATACCGAGAGAGAGTCTCGTCGGTGAAACTCGGGTCGCCGCGACTCCAGCCACCGTCGAACAGCTTAAAAAGCTCGGCTTTGAAGTTGTTGTTGAGGCCAATGCTGGCTTACTGTCTAGCTTTGACGATGCCGCTTTTGAAGCAGCTGGCGCGAAGATCACGACAGAGGTTTGGCAAGCGGATCTGATTTTTAAAGTCAATGCACCGACCGATGCTGAAATTGCGCAAATTAAAGAAGGCGCGACCTTAATCAGCTTCATCTGGCCCGCTCAAAATGCTGAGTTGGTCGAGAAACTGTCTAAACGCAACATCAATGTGATGGCGATGGACATGGTGCCACGTATTTCCCGTGCCCAATCCCTCGATGCTCTCTCTTCTATGGCAAATATCGGCGGTTATCGCGCCGTTGTTGAAGCCGCGCACCACTTTGGCCGTTTCTTTACCGGACAAATTACCGCCGCAGGTAAAGTCCCTCCGGCCAAAGTGCTGGTGATTGGTGCCGGTGTGGCAGGCCTTGCAGCCATTGGTACCGCAGGTTCTTTAGGGGCTATCGTTCGCGCCTTCGACACGCGTTTAGAAGTGGCCGAACAAATCGAATCCATGGGTGGCCAGTTCCTTAAGCTGGACTTCACCAATGAAGATGGCAGCTCATCGGACGGTTACGCTAAAACCATGTCGGACGAGTTTATCGCCGCCGAAATGGCACTGTTTGCCGAGCAAGCCAAAGAAGTCGATATCATCATTACCACAGCGCTGATCCCAGGCCGTCCTGCACCTAAGCTAATCACCAAAGCCATGGTCGACAGCATGAAGAGCGGCTCTGTGATTGTCGATATGGCAGCACAAGCGGGCGGTAACTGTGAATACACCCAGCCTGGCGAACTCTTTGTCACTGAGAATGGCGTCAAAGTCATCGGCTTTACCGATCTTCCCGGCCGCTTGCCTGCACAATCGTCTCAGCTTTACGGCACTAACTTAGTCAACCTGATGAAGTTAATGTGTAAAGAGAAAAACGGTATTGCCAGCATCAGCTTCGATGATGTGGTCATGCGCAACATGACAGTCGTGAAAGAAGGCGAAGTTACCTTCCCGCCACCACCTATTTCGGTGTCAGCTGCCCCCGCGAAACCTACCGCTAAGGTGGAAGTGAAATCTGCCCAAACCAAAGCGCCTTCAAAACTCAAGTATATTCTCGCTGCCCTTGGTGCAGCGGGGTTTGCCGCTGTGGCCTCAGTAGCGCCAGCCGAGTTTTTATCCCACTTTACGGTATTTATTCTGTCCTGCGTGGTGGGCTATTACGTGGTGTGGAACGTGTCCCACTCACTGCATACGCCTTTGATGTCAGTGACTAACGCAATTTCAGGCATTATCGTGGTCGGTGCTTTGCTGCAAATTGGTCAAGGCTCAACCTTGGTCACTGTGTTGGCGTTTATCGCCGTGCTGATCGCCAGTATTAACATCTTCGGCGGTTTTACCGTCACTCAGCGCATGCTGAAGATGTTCCGTAAGGATTAAGGGGGTATAACGTGTCTCAAGGACTGGTAACAGCAGCTTACATCATTGCCGCCGTGCTCTTTATCTTCAGTCTCGCTGGATTGTCGAAACAAGAAACGGCCAAACACGGCAATTTATTTGGTATCACAGGTATGGCTATCGCCCTACTGGCGACCATTTTTAATCCAGACACCAGCGGTGTCGCGTGGATTATTGTCGCCATGGTGATTGGTGGTGCCATCGGCGTGCGTTTAGCACTTAAAGTCGAAATGACGGAAATGCCTGAACTCGTCGCGGTGCTCCATAGTTTTGTGGGTATGGCCGCAGTGTTAGTGGGCTTTAACAGCTTTATCGACTTACATCCAGAACAAGTATCACAAGTGGTTGTGGCCGTGGGCGGGGATATGAATTCCACTCTCGCAGCCGTGCAGAATGCGCTGAGCGAAGCGGCAAAAGCGGCTGAAAACGCGCATATGACTGGCGCTATGCTCAACATTCACTTAGTGGAAGTCTTCCTCGGGATCTTTATTGGCGCGGTAACCTTTACCGGTTCTATCGTCGCTTTTGGTAAATTACGCGGATTAATTTCATCTAAACCGTTGATGTTGCCACATCGCCATAAGCTAAACCTCGCTGCGGTATTGGTATCACTTGGCCTGTTAGTGTACTTCGTGCAAACCGGTGGCACTATGCCAGCTCTACTGTTGATGACACTTATCGCCTTCGCCTTTGGCTGGCACTTAGTGGCTTCTATCGGTGGTGCAGATATGCCGGTTGTGGTCTCAATGCTGAACTCCTACTCAGGTTGGGCGGCAGCGGCGGCGGGCTTTATGCTGTCAAACGATCTGCTGATAGTAACAGGTGCGCTCGTGGGTTCATCGGGTGCGATTCTGTCTTACATCATGTGTAAGGCGATGAACCGCTCGTTTATCTCTGTTATCGCAGGTGGATTTGGTACCGATGGTGTGGCCTCCTCTGGTGATGAAGAAATGGGCGAATACCGTGAGACCAACGCCGAAGATGTAGCTGACATGCTGAAAAACGCAACGTCAGTTATCATCACCCCAGGCTATGGTATGGCAGTGGCACAGGCACAATATCCTGTGGCTGAAATCACCCAAAAACTGCGTGACCGCGGCGTAAAAGTGCGCTTTGGTATTCATCCGGTAGCGGGTCGTTTACCAGGCCATATGAACGTACTGTTGGCCGAAGCTAAGGTTCCGTACGATATCGTGCTTGAAATGGACGAAATCAACGAAGACTTTAGCGATACAGACGTAGTGCTGGTGATTGGCGCGAACGACACAGTCAACCCTGCGGCGATGGAAGATCCGGGCAGCCCTATTGCGGGCATGCCAGTGCTCGAAGTATGGAAAGCCCAAAACGTGATTGGTTTTAAGCGCTCAATGAATACGGGTTATGCGGGTGTACAAAACCCTCTGTTCTTCAAAGACAATACCCAAATGTTGTTCGGCGATGCTAAGGCCAGTGTTGAAGCGATTTTAAAGGCACTGTAATACGCTTGTGAGCTTAATCGCTCGATACAAATCATAAAGGGAGCCATTGGCTCCCTTTGTTTTTTAGCCGCTTGATTACGCTATGTTTTCACATACTTTTAAGCCTGCTCAGCTAGTCTCTGCACAGTTTATCGCTTCAGGTAAAAGGAGATATCATGCTGCTTGGATTATTTATGCTGTCGGCAATATTAATCAAAACGTCGTTATTAGGACTGGGTTGGATATCAATTGGTATCGGCGTTGGGGGTTATCTTTTTTGCCGTTTTTACCACATTAATCTTGCAGACCTACTGGTCAAAAAATTTAGACGGCTTTTTATCAGTGGGGCGATATTACATCTGCTGCTGTATCTAGGCCTTATAGTAAAACTGTTCCTGATCGATAGCCTAGAGGATATTCCGGCCTTTTTAATCAGTCATTTGGTATTCCATCATGCACTCTGCGCAATGATTGCAGCCGCCCTTACTTTTATGGCGATTGGCGTTTACCTTAGCCAGCAAAAGCTAAAGCAGGCAAATATCACTTCCCCCATCACGAACTAATTTAGCCTCTAAAAACCAAAAGGAGCCACAAGGCTCCTTTTGATAGCAATTCATTTTTTGATTATGCCGCTTTAGCAATATCAAAATTAGATAACAACATCACAGCTGTACGGCCGAGTAAATGATTGATGGTACGATCGCCCACTAATCCTAATTCTGCAATGGCTTGCTGACGTGCAGTGCTTACCGCTCTAAACAGAGTGATTTCATTATTGGTGCCGCCGCAAAGGCTGAAGAATAATCTTAACACTGCGCGGTAATGCTCTTCTTGCATCGCTTGCATCCAAGAGGTTTCTAGCGCTTCTTGGCTAGAGAAGTCGAGCGCAGCAACAAAAAGATTGCCAATACGGCTGTCTAAGCGAATTAAAAAGTCGTTCTTCCGCGGAAAGTGGTGACTAATACCTGTGCGGCTAATCCCCGTTGCTTCAGATAACGTGGTATAAGACATAGTCTCAAAGCCAATAGTCAAAATTTGTCTTAACGCTTCATCCATAATCTGATTGATGGTTTGCTCAGTCTGTACTCGCGAGCGCTTAGCCATAATAAAGTCTCCCACTGTTCTTTTTGTGGGATAGAGCTTACCAAAGCCTTTCAGGGATTACTGCTGTTTAAAAACGTGAAACAAGTGTATTTCACTTTTGTTCAGCTAGGGTTCAGTTTTAAACGGAGGATTTTATTGCTTTTGTTTACATATTTATAACATTGAATTTTGTACTAACCAGTCGTGTGCTTTTTGCTCCCCCATTAACAATGTTAGGGTAGGCGTTAAATAACGCCCAAGATCGGATTTACGCCAAAACAGGTATTCTGGCAGGGGTTGTAGCACGGTATCACTAAAAGTTCGTTGTATTAAACTCGAATATTCACGCAAAACCTGCGGTTCAATTTGTACCATTTGAGGATAAAAATCGGCTACAAAATCACGATAGTGAGTATATTGAACGATTTGAGTGACTTGATATTTATTTAACACCTGTATCATCATTGGTGCCGTCCAGTGTGACATATATTGCGAACTTGTAAGCGCCGCTAGGTTGCGCCGGTGATACTGCTGCCAAGCTAAATCAAAATTGCCTTTAGCATTGGCAATACACCAGATGAGATACAGATCCGCTAACCATTCATGCTGATAAGGTGTTAATTCCTTAGGTAATAAACTCCCCTGCAACGCCAAGTTTTCAAGGTGGCCTAGTTCATGCCAAAGGGTCAATTGTGCTTGTTCTTTTAGATCTAATTGGTAGGTAATACCATCAATATTGGCTAGTTGGATCTCTGGTGTTTCTTGCTCATTGACGAGTATTAGGCCGGAGAAATGACTATCTTCAACAGGTAATACCATGGCACTGCGAAGCCCAAGCTCTGTTTTAAACTGGGCCTCGCTGTGGGGGAGCTGTTCACGAACCTGAGGTGGAAATGTTGCCAGACACTGACTCAATTGCGCTAAAGGACAAAGTAACGCCTGCTTATCGGCAATAGGCACCCAAGTTAAGCTTGATATCAGAGTCAGTGCAATTAAACTCACTGTTTTGCCATGATATTTTGGATAATCGCCGTAGTAGAGATACCGTCTTCAAATCCTAACACTTGCACTTGGCCGCCCGCAGCAATGACCTCGGCGCCACCCGCAATATCTTCAACCTTATAATCACCACCTTTCACTAAAAGATCCGGTAGTAATCTGGCGATGATCCGCTGTGGCGTATCCTCACTAAAAGGCACCACCCAATCGACGGCGGCTAATCCTGCCAACACCGCCATACGTCTATCCACTTGATTAACTGGGCGACCTTCGCCTTTTAAGCGTTTGACTGAGGCATCGTCATTCACGGCCACGATCAATCTGTCGCCTAAGGCTTTGGCTTGCTTGAGGTAACTGACGTGTCCCGCGTGCAAAATATCGAAGCAACCGTTAGTCATCACCACTCGCTCACCACGTAATTTAGCTTGCTCTAGGGCGTAAGCAAGTTGATCTTCACTCACTACCCCAAAGCCAGATTCACCGTGATGCAGCGCTAGGGCTTCAATCAGCTCTATACGAGAAACCGTAGAAGTCCCCAGTTTACCCACTACAACGCCAGCGGCAGTGTTGGCAATCGCACAGGCCTGCGGTAACTCAGCACCCGCGGCTAAAGACGTTGCTAAAGCTGAAATCACAGTATCGCCAGCACCCGTTACGTCATACACCTCACGGGCAACCGTAGGGATGTGTAATTCAGGGGCATTGGCCGTCACTAAAGTCATCCCCTTTTCAGAGCGAGTGACTAAGATAGCGTCGAACTGGTACTTGTTCAGTAATCCGCGAGCCTTTTCGAGTAGATCTGCTTCAGAGGTTACCGCGCCAACAACGGCCTCAAATTCACTCATATTTGGTGTGATGAGCGAGGCGCCATGATAACGGCTAAAATCGACCCCCTTAGGGTCAACCAGTACTTTTACGCCTTTGGAACGGGCGAGCGCGATAAAATCACGAGGATTATCAATGGCGCCCTTCGCATAATCTGATAGCACGACCACATCGACCGAATCGAGTAAGGCTTCAGACTGCTTAATTAAGCGCGCACTATCCTGCTTATCGAAGGACTCTTCAAAGTCGAGGCGAATAAGCTGTTGATTGCGCGATAAAACCCTAAGCTTGGTAATGGTCGGTTTGTCAGCAATATTCAACCATTGTGGTTCAACCCCAAGTGCTTGTACGCCAAGCGTTAACGCCTTAGCCGTATCATCATTGCCCACTAAGCCCGCCAATTGTACTTGGCCACCTAAGGTCGCGATATTTAGCGCCACGTTTGCCGCGCCGCCCGGTCTATCTTCGACTTGGTTAATCTTCACCACGGGCACTGGCGCCTCGGGGGAAATACGTCCCGTAGGACCAACCCAGTAGCGATCTAACATCACATCGCCGACGACTAACACTTTGGCTTTTTCAAATGCTGGCAGAGAAACCTTCATAGCGCTCTTATCAGTTGCAGAAATTAAACCGTGATTGTACCTAATTTTCAGCAAAAGATGAGTTAGAATAAGCAGTAATTTTCAAAAGTAGTGAGTATTTTTGTGGTCGAGAAAGCTGAGTTTTCATCATCTTTATATCATCCGAAACACTGGCCCATGTGGTTTGGGGTGTTAGTGATGCGGATTACCCAAGTGTTGCCTCTATCATGGCAGATGAAATTAGGCAAAGGCATGGGCCGATTAGTCAAGGCACTTGCGGCCAGTAGAACCCATACCGCGCGCCGAAATTTAACCCTCTGCTTCCCGGATATGCCAGAGGCCGAGCGAGAAGCGCTCCTCACCCGTAACTTTGAAGAAACGGGTAAAGCGATTTTCGATACCATCAATGCCTGGTGGTGGTCCGATGAAAAAATCCAACAACATATGCAGATAACCGGCAAAGAATACGTTCAAGACACCTTGAACGCTGGCCATGGGGTGATTCTGTTTGCAGTGCACTGCTTACCACTGGAAATGGGCGCACGTATTTTTGGTCAATTCCAACCCGGTGTTGGGGTGTACCGCCCACATAACAATCCCGTGATGGAATACCTGCAAGTGAAAGGTCGATTACGTTCGAATAAAGCCTTAGTGCCGAAACGCGATCTACGCCAGATGGTGCGTTGTTTACGTAACCCCGATGTGATTTGGTATACCGCTGACCAAGACTTTGGCCGCTCTAGTGCAGTGTTTATTCCCTTCTATGCCGTGCCCGATGCCGCCACTATTACTGGCGCAACCACGCTGGCAAAGTTAGGTAAGGCCAAGGTATTACCCTTCTTTGTTGAGCGCACAGAAGGAGATACAGGCTACCGGATTGAAATCATGCCTCCATTAGATAATTTCCCAGGTGAAGACGAAGTCGCCGATGCCATCCGTGGTAACAAAATTATTGAACAGATTATCGATAAAAATCGTGCTCAATATATGTGGCTCCATCGCCGCTTTAAGACGCGCCCAGATCCAACGGATAAGTCCTTATATAAGTAAGCTTTTGGTTAATCACATCGAGATAATCGCTTAAAAGAGAAAACAAAATGCCAAGCAATCGCTTGGCATTTTGTTTATATCTTTCTGCCTAAGGCATCTTGTAGGGCTCTAAGCGCTTAAACATGGTAGTTAAGCACAACACTTAAACCAGATTAAGCCTCCGCCGGTAAGCGAATACCCACATTGGTGACTTTGCCTTCATAGAGTCCCGCAACGACCCAATGGAGTGATTGCCATTGAAACTGGTCCCCAAGTACTGGATGCGCACCTAGCTCTAAAGCAACTAAATCAGCTACAGTCATGCCGCCAGTTTCATCGTCTAATGTTAAGCCATAGATAGGTGCAAGATCCGCCAATTTAACCTCGGTATCGATAAAGAAGTCACCAAAGAAACGTGGAACCTCCTTGGTTTCAGGGGCTTGGCTAAAGAGGTTACTCAATGCTTCAAGGCTCTTTTCCTGCCCGAGTACGCACAGAATATCACCCGCCTCTAAGCACGTACTTCCCGAAGGATGCAATAACCTGTTATTGCGAAATACTGCCGCAATGCGAGTACCATCGGGCATTGCTAAGCGTTTTAGCGGTTCACCAATACACCACTTACTTTCACTCAAACGATAGACAAACACTTCCCATTCGCTGCTCGGGTAAATTTCAACCCCCGAACGCGAAACGGGCAAAGGCTTTGGGGGCAATTCTACCTTTGCTAAGCGTGCAGCCGTAGTGAGTGACGCCCCTTGGACTAGCAGAGAGACTAACACCACAAAAAAGGCCAAGTTAAAATACAATTGTGCCCCAGGAAGCCCAGCCATCATTGGGAATACCGCTAAAATAATCGGCACGGCACCACGAAGCCCGACCCAAGAGATAAACCAGCGGTCACGGCTGCTAAAACTCTTAAAGGGCAGCAAACTTAGCCATACCGCTAAAGGTCTGGCAAACAGGATCATCCCAAAGGCCAGTGCTAAGCCCGGCAGCCAAATATCTAATAGATCCGAGGGGGTTAGGAGTAGTCCCAAGACGAGAAACATGCCGATTTGACTCACCCAAGTCATTCCATCCAATACGTTTAATATCGCATGACGTCCACGAGTTGGCTTATTACCGAGGAATAGGCCAACTAAGTAAATCGACAGAATGCCACTGCCACCTAGCTTGTTCGATGCAGCGTAAATAATAAGGCCGCCACTGAGCACGAGAATCGAATATAGACCTTCAGCTAGTTGACTTAAGTTCACCAATTTCCATAGCAGCCAGCCACCACCCAAGCCTAATAAAATTCCCAGCCCAAATTGTTTAATAAAGCTAATCAGCATAAAGCTTGCAGAGAGCTCGGCATCGACATTGCCGAGAATGGCAATCAAGGTGACAGTTAAAAATACCGCCATAGGGTCGTTACTACCCGATTCGATTTCCAGCGTTGCTCCAACCCGCTCATTAAGGCTGCGTCCCTTTAACAGTGAGAATACCGCCGCCGCATCGGTAGAGCCGACAATAGCTCCCACAAGCAAACCTTGTAGCCAATGTAAGTCAAATAGCCACGCAGCCATAATGCCTGTGATACTGGTGGTGATCGCCACCCCAAAGGTTGCCAAGGATAACGCAGGCCACAGTGCGACCCTGAAGCTCGCGACCCGAGTGCGCATACCGCCATCGAGCAAAATAATGGCTAAGGCTAAGTTACTGACAAGATAAGCGGTTGAATAATCATCGAAGAGAATACCGCCGGGACCATCTTCACCAGCAAGAATACCTACGGCGAGGAAAATTAATAAGATAGGAATCCCAAGACGGGATGACATGGGACTAAGCAAAACACTCACGGCAGTAAGTAAGGCACCGATCAGAAAAAAACTATTGATGGAATCTGCATCCACACATGCCTCCTTAAATGCTGCTGGCTCAGCTAAACGATAGCAAAAACACCTAGATTAAAAATGACTCAATTAAAAATTTCAGTGTTTCTATACTAGCATAAAAAATGCAGATTATTGGAGTTTTAAATATTAAATTTCAATCATCTACACTAAAATAATCATCAACAGTAACTTTAGGCTAATTTTCAGATAAAAACACATAAAAAGACAAATACAACCTGAACATCAAACCATAAGCATAAACAAAATAAAGCTTATATTTATCAAGTTCTTTAAAAATAAATCCGACACAAACTTTCCATTTTTAATCAAAAAAATATCGGTAACCATCTAAAAAGACACCATATTGATAAAAACACACACCTAACTATATTTATCGCCGCAATACCTTGAAAGAGCACATTAAATTGAATAGTTCATTGTGTTATCAACATTGGCCCACCAATGGCTGTCATAAAGACAATTAATGTCATTATGACAATTTTTATTGCTATCAAAAAAACACTATTAATAATTTAAATTAAATTTTTTCCTTTATTTTCAATGACAAAAATACTTGGCACATATTGCGCAATAGCAAATTACAGGTATCAAAATGACGTTGGATTAAGGGGATTTATGAGCAAACAAAAACTCACCGCTATCGCACTATTATTA
This sequence comes from Shewanella sp. POL2, assembly GCF_000282755.1. Lineage (NCBI taxonomy): Bacteria > Pseudomonadati > Pseudomonadota > Gammaproteobacteria > Alteromonadales > Shewanellaceae > Shewanella > Shewanella sp. POL2. The sequence continues at coordinate 5,436 of NZ_AKZL01000008.1, read as the reverse complement.
GTGTTGATTGCCTCATTTACTGTACTACTGAGCGTAGGCAGTGAAATTTATCGAGAAAAACCACCCATTCCCAGTGCATTTGTCGATGTGAATGGCCAAGTTATCTTTAGTGAACATGATATAGAACAAGGTCAATTAGTATGGCGATCAATGGGCGGCCATCAACTCGGTTCGATTTGGGGACATGGCTCCTATGTCGCCCCCGATTGGACCGCAGACTGGTTACACAGAGAAGCCCAAGCTTGGCTCGACCTGCGCGCCAAGCAACAATATCAAACGCCTTTCGAGCAACTAGGTTCCCAAGAAAAAGCGGGGCTTGAACAAGCATTAAGGGATGATTTACGCCATAACAGTGTTGAACAACAGATCGATGGCACTCAGCTTATTAGGCTATCGACCACACGAGTAGAAGCAATTCGCACGGTTAATCAACACTATTTATCCTTGTTTGGTGATGACCCTAAACTCAGTTCACTACGCGAACAATACGCCATGAAAGAGGGCACAGTGCCCGATGTTACACGCCGTGAACAACTTAATGCGTTCCTGTTTTGGGGGGCTTGGGCTGCCATCACTGAACGCCCAGATGCACCCTATACATACACTAATAACTGGCCGTTCGATCCTCAATTAGGCAATACTCCCACCTCGGATAATATTGTCTGGTCGATACTCAGTATCGTGACCCTGATAGCGGGTATTGGTGGATTGCTATGGCACCATGCCAGCGGTAAGCACGAAAGTCTGCCTAAGCCGTCGGAACAAGACCCGCTGTTTTTCACTAAACCAACCGCTTCACAAAAAGCCGTCGGCAAATACTTCATTACGGCGATAGGTCTCTTTTTATTGCAAATTTTACTCGGAGGTATTACCGCTCACTATGCGGTAGAAGGCCAAGAGTTTTATGGTTTACCTATTGCGGAAATACTTCCCTATTCAGTAACGCGTACTTGGCACACCCAATTAGCCGTATTTTGGATCGCAACTGCTTGGTTAGGTACAGGGCTGTATATTGCACCTGCGTTATCGGGCCATGAACCCAAATATCAACGAATAGGCGTTAACGTACTCTGGGTAGCCTTAGTGGTGGTTGTGCTCGGTTCAATGGCGGGCGAATGGATTGGGGTACAGCAGTATTTTGATCTCGATATGAACTTTCTCTTTGGCCATCAAGGATATGAATACATAGATCTGGGTCGAGTATGGCAAATCTTACTCCTCGTTGGATTATTGATTTGGCTCGCCCTAGTCACCGCCGCCATCAAACCCGCCCTCAAAGTTCAAGGCGAGATGCGCCCTGTTATTTGGGTACTCTATGCCTCCTGCGTCGCAATTGGTTTGTTCTATGGCGCCGGGCTCTTTATGGGCAAACACTCCAACTTAGCGATTGCAGAATACTGGCGTTGGTGGGTAGTACATCTGTGGGTTGAGGGCTTCTTCGAAACCTTTGCGACTGCCGTTATCGCCTTAATGCTGGTACGTTTGGGCTTAATCCGTGGCCGTAGCGCCAACGGTGCGGTCTTGTTTACAACAGTAATCTTCTTAACCGGTGGTTTAATCGGCACTTTACACCACCTCTATTTTACTGGCACACCAACCTCGGTTATCGCCTGGGGCGCAATTTTCTCGGCCTTAGAAGTGGTGCCTTTAGCCATCATAGGTTTTGAAGCAATGGAAACCTACCGCTTGCGTAAAGCCAGTCCATGGATGCAGCGTTATCACTGGGCGATTATGTTCTTTGTGGCTACCGCGTTTTGGAACTTGGTCGGTGCCGGTATGCTGGGCTTCTTAATCAATCCACCAATCTCGCTCTATTACATTCAAGGGTTAAATACCACTGCCACCCACGGTCACGCTGCCTTTATGGGGGTTTATGGCATGCTCGGCATGGGACTAATGCTTTTCTGTCTGCGCGGTCTAACTGGCAATATGCAGTGGAATGACAAAATGCTCAAAGGCGCCTTCTGGAGCCTCAATATTGGCCTAGCGGCTATGGTGTTTATGTCACTATTACCTGTAGGGATTACGCAGTTTTTTGCGGTCATCGACCACGGCTATTGGTATGCGCGCTCACCAGAGGTCATTCATAGTCCGCTGGTTGAAAGACTGGTATGGATGCGTATGTTTGGGGATATCATCTTCAGTATCGGCGGATTATTGATGGGCACCTTCTTATTTGACTTAATTAGAAAGGCCCTGAATAAACCTGCAAAGTTACAAGGGGAGCAATTACTACCAGACCACTAACACGAGACTAAATAACGGTTAGTCCCATACCAAGGTGCCATTGCTGGCACCTTGGTTGCCTAATCTCTAGCAGCTACGTTGCGGTGAGTCATTCCTGCATGCATTTTGCTGTTAGTCGTGTTTAAACTACATGTGTCAATATAACAATCAATGGTATAAATCAGGGTAATCTAGCTGTTGGAGTTTTTATGGCCCTTAGTCAAACCGATCTTACCCGTATCGCCCTCGATATCACCTCAGGTTTAGCCCATAGAGACCGCTTCTCACGGCTGCTCAACACCGTTAGAGAAAACTTACACTGTGATGCCGCTGCGCTACTCACGTTTCATGGTCAGTATTTTACCCCACTCGCCATCGATGGTTTGAATGATGACGTACTAGGCAGACGTTTTATCCTTAATGAGCACCCAAGGCTTGAGGCTATTGCCCGTGCGGGGGATATAGTGCGCTTCCCGGCTGACAGCGAACTTGCAGACCCTTACGATGGTTTAATCCCCAATCAAACAGGCGCATTAAAAGTGCATGCCTGTATCGGACTACCGTTATTTGCCGATGAACAGCTTATCGGGGCCGTAACTATCGATGCTTTTAATCCTCTGCAATTTGATCAATTCAGCAATGCCGAGCTACGCAGTTTAAGTGCCATTGCAGCAGCATCTTTAAGTAATGCTTTACTGGTTGAAAAACTTGAACGTATGGCCCTAAACAGCCATTCAACCCATGCACAAGAAAATAGCCCTAACCTGAGCCAGAATGCCGAAATCATTGGCCATTCGCCCTTAATGCAAAGTTTGAACCGAGAGATTGAAGTCGTAGCCCATAGCGATCTGAATGTGCTGATCTTGGGCGAGACCGGTACAGGCAAGGAGTTAGTCGCCCAGGCGATACATCAAAAATCTGCAAGATCCAGTAAACCATTGGTCTATCTAAATTGTGCAGCACTCCCCGAATCGGTTGCCGAAAGCGAACTCTTTGGTCATATCAAAGGTGCGTTTACAGGTGCAATTAGCCATCGCAGTGGCAAATTTGAAATGGCCGACAAAGGGACACTCTTTCTAGACGAGATTGGCGAACTGCCCCTCACACTCCAAGCCAAGTTATTGCGGGTCTTACAATATGGCGACATACAAAAGGTAGGTGATGATCGCAGCCTAAAAGTCGATGTCCGCATCATAGCCGCAACCAATAAAGATCTTAAAACAGAAGTGCTTGCAGGTCGTTTTAGGGCAGACCTTTACCATAGGTTAAGTGTATTTCCGATACTGGTTCCGCCCTTACGGGAGCGCGAACAGGACATCACACTTCTGAGTGGATTCTTTGCTGAACGCTACAGGCAAAAACTCGGGATGAAACAACTTAATTTCAGTAACAGTAGCCTACTCTTGCTCAATCAATATACTTGGCCGGGTAATGTACGCGAACTAGAACACGCTATCCATAGGGCGACGGTTCTAGCACGCGTAACCGCACAGGACGGCTGCTGCACCATTGCGCCACAACATTTCGATTTACCTTTTACACTTAACACCTCAAAAATGAGTTCATTGGCAATCACGTCGTTGAGCAATGCAACGCAAATCCAGCAAGAGTTTGTTAGCTTATCCCTAGCAACCGACACATTTCAGCGCGACTACATCAAACAAGTCTTTACCACACATACTGGCAATTGGGCTGCCACGGCAAGGACATTAGGAGTTGACCCAGGCAATCTGCATCGGCTCGCAAAACGTTTAAAGCTAAAATAAGCAATAAATACGCTTTATGAACCATATTTCAGTTGAAATAATATCCAAAATAAGGAAGGATGCGAGCTTCGCGCGCCAGTGCATTGTGTATTACAATTTGCCGCCCGATTTTGGGAAGAAACTGCCGCGTAAAACAGGTTATTTTATTAACAGGAATCGTAGTATCCGCTTATGAGTATGCTTCGCACCACAGCTTTATTATTGACTTTGGTTTTTCCAAGTCTCTCCGCTTTAGCAACGGAATACCCTTTACCGTCTTCTAAGAGCCGGTTAGTTGGCGAGAACCTGTATTACACAGTGCCAGAGGGTAAACATACCCTCGAAGATATTGCCGCTCAGTTCCAACTCGGCCTAAGCAACTTGCTGGAAGCAAACCCTGGTGTTGATCCGTTTCTTCCAAAGCCAGGCAGTAAATTGTTAATTCCTAAACAATTAATTCTGCCCAATGCGCCACGTGAAGGCATAGTTATCAACGTTGCTGAAATGCGTCTGTATTACTATCCAAAAGGCAAAAATACCGTGGAAGTTCTACCTATCGGTATTGGCCAAATTGGTAAAGACACGCCAGAAAACTGGGTAACCAGCGTGCAACGTAAACGTGCTAACCCGACATGGACACCAACGCCACGCATTCGTAAAGAATATGCGGCAAGGGGCGAGATTCTGCCAGCGGTATGGCCAGCAGGTCCAGATAACCCAATGGGACTGTATGCACTCTACATTGGTAACTTGTATGCCATCCATGGTACCAACGCTAGCTTCGGTATTGGTTTACGTGTTAGCCAAGGCTGCGTGCGTTTACGTCACGATGACATTGAACATCTGTTCAAAACCGTGCCAGTTGGAACACGTGTACAATTTATTAACCAACCGATTAAAGCGACCGAAGAGCCAGATGGAAAGCGTTATTTAGCCGTGCATCAGCCGCTATCACGCACTATTGCTGAGTTTGAGTCAAACGAGCCTGTGGCAATTGCTTTACCAAAAGACATCGCTAAGTTTATTGCCAAAGCTGATACCGACTCCAGCGTGATTAAAAAGCTACTGGACGAGCGCACAGGCGTACCGACAATTATTAATCAATAGTTGTATGCCTAGGGCGTGTTGACGTTTCGAGATTAAATTTTGTTCGTTCTGGCAAGTTCGTGCTCGCGAAACGAGGAATGATATGTAGTTATTCTACTCAAATGACGAGTGACAAAGAGCAAGGGCTTGCCAGACGAACCCTTCGGGCAGCATTTGGCTGGCTTTTCTGCCGCGTTATCGTCCGTTTATGTAGAATAACTACACTGCACGGACTTTGCCTTGCATAAAAACCAGCCAAATTGCTGCAAAAACAACCCTGAAACGTCAACACGCCCTAGTACGCAATTAACGCTGCTTACTCTATAAAAATACCCGCCTTGGCGTAATGCCGTTCACTTAAGAGTGAACGGCATTTTTC